>CAJYBK010000217.1 GCA_913064955.1 uncultured Flavobacteriales bacterium | reverse complement strand
AGTCGAAAATGGTGTTGAATATCAAGGTCAAGAGTTTAGAAAGGTAATATTCTGTGAAGGGTTTCAGTACATCAACAATCCCTATTTTAGTTACTTGCCTAATAACGTAACTAAAGGTGAGTTAATAGAAATCAGGTCATCAAATTTGGGAAGAGATTTAATTTCAAAAGGCTGCTTCATTGCTCCTCATCAAGAAAAAGATATTTACACTGTAGGAAGCACGTATGTTTGGGATAATACAGATGAATCGATAACGGAGGAAGGGAAAAAGGAACTTGTACTAAAGCTTAAAAAAGCTGGTATAATTAATTATACCATTAACCAACAAAAATGCGGAATACGTCCTACAACACACGACAGGAGGCCTTTGGTTGGTTCTCACCCTTTACACGATCAATTGCTTATTTTTAACGGTATGGGAAGCAAAACCGTGATGATGGCACCAATTTTAGCCAAGCTGCTCTTAGATGAGCTGGAAGGAGTAGGGCGGGTTTATACAGATGCCAATATTAAAAGATTAGAAAAGAAACATTTTCAGAAAAACTAGCCTAAGTTATGAAGGAACAGAAATGTGGACAATGCAAAAAGTGGAATAAGGATGCAAAAAGATGCATATTTTGTAATGCTCCTTTAACAGCGGAAGAAAGTAATAAGGATTATAGAAAAAAGATAGAAAAGGAATTTGCTGAAAAACCATTGACGAAGTTTGATAAACTAACGCTCAAAATGAAAAGTTCTCC
The DNA here is from genome assembly GCA_913064955.1 of uncultured Flavobacteriales bacterium. GTDB lineage: Bacteria > Bacteroidota > Bacteroidia > Flavobacteriales_D > Parvicellaceae > Parvicella. The sequence goes on along the minus strand of CAJYBK010000217.1, from coordinate 4,823 downwards.
AAACATTTTTGTGAGAGGAACTTATTATTTTTTGTTTTCTCTTTGGAGTATATACATGTTTTTTGTTAGCATTTTTGTTTTCCTTGCAGCGGCAACACCGGGTTGAAAAAGGTTTATTCACATAAAAGACTTCTGCTGGTCATTGGTTGGTTTATCTATACCGTTTTTTTTTATTGCAAAGAGTAAGGGCGTTACTTTTCATCCAATCATCCAAGGATATTTTTCAGATTTCTTAGCTTTACCTCTTATGTTAGGAGTGATATTGTTGGCCATGAAAGCGTACACAAAAGATCCAACGTATCAATTGAGTGTTGCTAAAGTAGTGGTAGCGTTTCTTTATATCTCAATAGTTTTTGAATGGATTTTACCGCTGTATAGGGAACATTTTCATTCTGATGTGTGGGATGTGGTAGCGTATGGAATGGGAGCCTTATTGTTTTTGTGGATTCAAAGTATTGGAAAAAGAACCACTTAAATATTTATATAAAAAAGCCCCAACCAATTACTTGATTGAGGCTTGAAAATTTCTTTTTTCAATTAGTCTTCTTTAGACTGCTCGTACATATCTTCTATGGTAACATCCGATTCGATGATATCCATATCTTGGTATGAAGCATATGTAGACTGAGCACTTTCTAATGCATCAAATGTATTGTCATATTGCTCATATAAAGCATCAATAGCCATATCCCATTCTTCAGCCATCTCGTCAGACCACTCCATGTCTGGAATTGCTAAGTCATCAGAATAATCAAAATAGACCTTTGCTAAAGCTCTGGTAGACTTTAATTGGTCAATCGCAGCATCCAAAAAAGTTTGCCCACCTTTTCCTACAGGTGTTACTTTTTCTAATCCAGCAATTCTTTCATCTAGATCATCGATAATTTTCTTTGCTGCTGTTTCCATTTCTTCACCTGGCACATCTTGGTCGTCTAAGTCATATAACTCGGCTAAATGAACCTCAGACATATCTACATGACCAACTAGTCCATCATTAAAAGCAATAGGGCTATCAGCCTCTCCGCTTATTAATTCTTCAGACTCCATTTCTGCAGCTTCCAATTCGTTTTTAGGTTCTTCTTTAGTTCCACATGAAACTAACATTGCTGTAGCAGCAAAAAGGGTAAGTAAATTCTTTTTCATTATTATTGGTTTATACGTTTTCTAATATAGGTTCTTCCAAAGTGATCTCTTCCACTTCTTCTATTTCTGCCTCTTCTATTAGAGGCGTTATTTCAATGTTTTGGTAGGCCGCAAAATTACTTTGCATCAGTCCTAAATATTCAAAAGCATCTTTGTAATCCATAAACTCTGGTTCTGCCATATTCATCCATTCCATTATTTGTTGTTCATCCCACAAGTCCTCAGTAATGCTCAAGCTAGCAGCAAAATCATGATACACCTGAGCAACACTTATTGTAGTTTTAAGGTAGCCCACGGCAGCTTCGTAATATTCGGCACTTCCTTCACCAACTGGTTGTAGTTTTTGAACTTCAATTAAAATGTTTTCTAGTTTTGATTTAGCATCAAGAGCCGCTAAAATCATGCTTTCCTCTGGAACATCTTGCGCATCCAGGTCGTTCAGTTTATTTAATTCGTCTTGTGCAATTCCAACTTGCATGACAACGTCATCATTAAAATCTAAGTACGCATCTTTAGAAATCTCAACAGTTTTTTCTGAGCCTTTGTTGTCATCTTTTTTTTCAGTAGTCTCACAAGAAACTAAAAGAGCACTAATAGTGAAGATGGTTAGGATTGATCTTTTCATAACGTGGTGTCTTAGACTTTCATTATATCCACTTCTTTAGCATCAACTAAGTTGTCAATTTTCTGGATATAAGTATCGGTTAGTTTTTGAATGGTGTCTTCAGTATCTTTTACTTGGTCTTCACTTAAACCATCATTTTTTAAAGATTTTACAAAGTCATTTGCATCTTTTCTTTTGGCTCTAACTCCAATTTTAGCGGTTTCACCTTCTGCTTTTGCTCTTTTTACTAAATCCTTTCTTCTTTCTTCTGTCAAAACTGGAACAGAAATGATAATCATTTCTCCATTACTTTGAGGGTTTAGCCCAAGGTTAGCATTCATTATCCCTTTAGCAATTTCATCTAAAATTGATTTCTCCCATGGTTGAACCGTTAAGGTTCTACTGTCCAAGGTATTTACGTTACCAACCTGACTAAGTGGTGTAGGAGTACCATAGTAATCTACTTTTACAGAGTCCAACATGGATGGAGTAGCTCTTCCTGCTCTGATTTTTGTTAATTCACTGCCTAAATGCTCTAATGCTTTGTGCATTCCATCTTTAGCGTCAGCCAATGCCATTTCAATTTCTTCTGTCATAATTGTTTAGAATATCAATATTGTAAAAATAAGAAAAATATTAAACTTCTACTGTAGTACCAATATCTGCTCCTTGAACTACTTTCAATAGATTTCCGGGTGTATTCATATCAAATACTACTAAGTCCATTTTGTTTTCCTTACAAAGTGTAAAAGCAGTCATGTCCATTACGTTTAAGCCTTTAGCATATGCTTCGTCAAATGTGATTTTTTTGTACTTAACAGCATTCGGATTTTTTTCCGGATCAGCATCATATATCCCATCTACTCTTGTTCCTTTTAAAATTACATCTGCGTCAATTTCGATTGCTCTCAATGCTCCAGCAGAATCGGTTGTGAAGAAAGGATTACCTGTACCAGCTCCAAATATTACAATACGTCCCTTTTCTAAGTGTCTAACGGCTCTTCTTTTAACGAATGGCTCTGCCACTTCTTTCATAGAAATAGCTGATTGCAGTCTTGTTTGAAGACCGATTGATTCTAAAGCAGCTTGTAAAGCCATACTGTTAATCATGGTAGCTAACATTCCCATGTAATCACCTTGTGTTCTATCCATACCACCTTCTTCGGCTTGAACTCCTCTAAAGATATTTCCACCACCTATAACAATGGCAACTTGAATGTTTTGATCGACCACTTCTTTTATTTCAGAAGCGTATTGCATTAATCTAGCGTTGTCAATTCCAAATTGTTTATCCCCCATAAGGGCTTCACCGCTAAGTTTTAAAAGAATTCTTTTGTATTTCATTTGAATTGGTTATAGATATGTACGACACAAATATGCAAAAAAAACCCCGACTAGCTTTAGCTGTCAGGGTTTTTAAAATTTAGTTTATTTAAACTGAAAGTGAAACTCGTTTGAATTCCGTAACAGTTAAGTCTGGGTTTTGAGATTTTAAGAAATCTCTAACCGACACTTTGTTATCTCTTATAAATTGTTGATTAAGAAGAGTTGTTTCTTTGTAGAATTTATTTAATCTACCTTTTGCAATTTTCTCAGCCATTTCAGCAGGTTTCCCTTCTTGAATAGCCAACTCCTTACCAATCTCTAATTCTTTAGCGATTACATCTGCAGAAACTGAAGATTCATCTAAAGCAATAGGAGACATAGCTACAACTTGCATAGCAATTTGTTTTCCTGCATCTTCATTGTCCATTGTTAATCCAACAATAGAAGCAATTTGATTTCCTGGGTGATTGTAAGCGACAACTTTTGCTGCGTCAACAACTTCAAAAGAAGAAATTTCTAATTTTTCTCCGATAACACCAGTTTGCTCAACAATTTTGTCAGCTATTGTCAGTCCACCAAAGGTAGCGGCTAATAAATCTTCTTTCGTTCCAATTTTATTATCAATTGCTACATCCAAAAATCCATTTGCTAATTTATTGAAGTCTGCGTTTTTTGCAACGAAATCAGTTTCACAGTTTAAACAAAGGATATATCCTTTACTTCCATCAGCATTAGTTTTAGCTAAAACCAATCCTTCTGATGCTTCTCTGTCACCTCTTTTTGCTGCTACTTTTTGACCTTGTTTTCTAAGTAAGTCAATTGCATCTTCCATGTTACCGTTTGCTTCTGTAAGTGCTTTCTTACAGTCCATCATTCCAGCACCGGTTTTCTTTCTTAATTCGTTTACTTCTTTTGCAGTAATTGCTGCCATAATTCAAATATTGTGAGTTAAAAAAATCTTAATTATTCTGCTGACTCCGTCTTAGCTTCAGTTTTTGGCGCTTCTGCTTTCGGAGATTTAGGTGCTTCAGTTTTTGGCGCTTCCGCTTTAACTTCTTCTTTTACCTTAGCTTTAGCCGCAGCTTTTGCTTCAACAGCTTTTTCCTCTTCCTTAGCTTTTGTTTTACCAGCTTTTCTTTCATCAAGACCTGCTTGAACAGCGTCAGCCATAATCTTAACTACCAAATCGATAGATTTTGTAGCATCATCGTTAGATGGGATTACGAAATCAATTGGCTTAGGGTCAGAGTTAGTATCAACCATTGCGAAAATTGGAATATTCAATTTTCTAGCTTCTAAAAGTGCGATGTCCTCTTTTCTAATATCTACTAAGAAAACAGCAGCTGGAAGACGACTCATATCGATAATGTTACCAAAAACTTTGGCCATTTTATCTTTTTGTCTAGACTTTTGAAGTCTTTCTCTTTTAGAAATGTTAGTGTTTCCTGTATCAGCTAATAACTTCTCAATCGTAGTCATTTTCTTGATAGTTCTTCTTGTAGTTTTGAAGTTAGTCAACAATCCACCAGGCCATCTTTCTGTGATGTAAGGCATTGTTGTTGGTTTGATTCTCTCTACTACGATATCTTTCGCTTGTTTCTTTGTTGCTACGAAAAGAATTTTACGACCAGACTTAGCGATAGATTGAAGAGCATTAGCAGCTTCTTCAATTTTTACTGCAGTCTTGTTAAGGTCAATAATGTGGATTCCTTTTCTTTCATCGAAGATGTAAGGATCCATTGCTGGATTC
>CAJYBK010000216.1 GCA_913064955.1 uncultured Flavobacteriales bacterium | reverse complement strand
TATCTTATTAAACAAACCTCAGTTGGTAATGGTTCCATCTTTTTGTGACCGCAATGAGGACAGGTAATTTCCGATACCTCAGAAGTATTTGTTATTTCAGTAGAATCATTTTTTACTGTTTCTTCCTTTTGAACTTGAGAACAGCCAACTAATACTAACAACAAAATTATGTGATAAATAAATGATTTATGCATTTGTGCGATTTTTCAATTTGCAATGATTATGATAAATCAAATGTAGGAATAAATCATTAAAGCATTTATCCTTTTTTCGATTGTAATAATAGAGTTGTATGCTATGTATGTTTTCTAACTGTCTGAAAATTAATGTTTTTGGTCGGTTGATTATCTCCAATGATAGAATTGGAACGCTAGACAGTGGCATTCGAACATATCTTTGGTAAAAACAAAACAAATGAAAACAATTAAATGCGACATATCTGAAGTTACCCTGCTCGAGGATAACGTACTTTTTATTGATATCCAACAAGAAAAGGAATTTGAATTGAAGGATTTTAACCAACTAAAAGTGGCAGCTGAACGATTGGGAAAAGGAAAAAAGTTTTTCAACATCATAAAGGTTGGATATTTAACAAATCCAAATGACGAGTCCATGGAAGCGTCATGTAGTCCTGAAGGCTCTCAATACAAATATGCAGATGCTTTTGTAATTCAATCTTTGGCTCAAAAAATAATAGCTAATGTCTACTTAAAAATAAAAAAACCTACTGTACCCACTAAATTTTTTAACAATATAGAAGCGGCTCACAAGTGGATAGAAGAGTTGAAGATTAGTATTTCTTTTGATGAACAATCTTACCATGCTGTTGATCATTGTAATATTGCTTATGGGAGTTAATGTCTACTGGTTTAAAAGGTAATTTGCCAGTTTTAATGCATTTTCTTGATATTTATTGTCACATTGTATCTTTAAGTCGTTCTTCTTATAAAATGCAGCAATTGTTTGTGGTGAAATAAATGAAATATCCACTTTGTCATATAATTGAATAAGCCCTTCTAATTTAAAAGAGGATGGGGCAGCAGAAAACCTTCCTTTCGTTTGTCTTGTCTGAATAGCTATTGCTTCAGGCTTAACAGAATCAAAATAATTTTGAATAGTAGACACAAACTGCCTAAGTTGGCTATTGTCTTGATCATCTTTTACTTCAAAGAACTTTAATTTCCCAGTAATATTAGTGACTTTACCTTTTTCATCTTTTTCAACTGCAAAACAAATCACTCTTTTCTTATCTATATCTATTCCTATGGCTTTCATTTTACGGGTTTTTATTTTTATTACTGATTAATAATAAGAAGGCTGTCTGGTCTTAAATACGAACACCAATTACGCATACATCGTCAAGTTGTTCCAATTCACCTTTCCAACTTTCAAATTCTTGTTCTAGATAATCATGTTGCTCATGCATGGATTTTGATTGTATAGAAAGCAACAGTTTTTTGAATTTCACAGATTTATACTTCTTTCCTAATTTACCACCAAACTGATCGTAAAAACCATCCGTAAAAAGATAGATAACATCTCCTTTTAATAGTTCGATAGTATGAGTAGTGTATGGTTTTAGGTTGTCAAATTTACCTACAGGTTGTTTGTCTGCCTTAATTTCAATTATTTCATCATTTCTTACAATCCATAGGGGATTATGAGCACCTGCATATTGAAGGGTTGTATTTTCTATTGAACACAAAGCGATGTCCATTCCGTCCTTGACTTCATCTTCAGACTTTTCAAACTCATTGATAACCAACTCTCGTGTTTTGTCCAGTATTTCTCCTGGAACATCTAAGTCGTATTCTCTTACTGATCTATTTAAGCTATTGTTGCATATTACACTTACCATTGCTCCTGGGACGCCATGTCCAGTGCAGTCGGCTGCTGCAAATATTAACTTTTCACCCACTGGCTCCAACCAATAGAAATCTCCGGCAACAATGTCTTTTGGTTTATAGAGTATAAACGATTCTTTCAAATGTTCCTGTACTTGATTGGTTGATGGTAAGATGGCGGATTGAATTCGTTTTGCATAAGCAATGCTATCCAAGATTTCAATGTTCTTTTCTTTTAATTCATTGGCATATTGAATCACCTGGTTTTCAGCAGAAAACTTCCTTAGATTAACAAGAAGTATCATTGTGTATATGGACCCAAGCGTCATGATGAAAATCAACCCTTCTCCAAAATTTTTCTCAAAAAATAGAATCAAAAGAAAGGTAGATAAAAATGATATAGCAAGAAACCAAAGCAGTAATTTCTTTCTTTCAAAACCAATGCAGACGGCTGTTCCAATAATTAAAAAGTTGAGAATATTATTCTGTCCAAAATCATGAGTAACCAGTACTGTGTATTGCCATGAAAAAACGATAATATACAAGATCAACATTATCACTTGTATATTTTTTCTCACCATTTTACTCCGGTAAGTTCCTATGAGAATGGCGATTCCAAGAATAGTAACGGACTCTCTGATGTAAACTACGCCTCCTTCATCAGGATCGATATATGCAAAAGCAATAGAGAATATAGGCACCAAAATAGCCAGTAGAAAAAGTAAAAGTCTGTATATGGCCAGGTATTGGTTTCTAAAATTCATTTCTTGGTTGTCAACTGCTAAATTTCTTTCAAATATAGAAAATTGATAAGAACTGTATTTATTAATTGTGGTTATCCTAAAATCAATTGGCTGCTTTTTTCCAATTCTTCCCGATGAGCGGGGTGGGCAATGTCAATGAGTAACTTTACTCTTTCTTCAATGGTTTTACCATAGAGATTAGCAACACCATATTCTGTCACGACATAATGAACATGGGCTCTTGTAGTTACCACACCTGCACCTTGTTTTAAAAATGGAACAATTTTAGACTCACCATGCTTAGTAGTGGAGGAAAGTGCAATAATGGGTTTTCCTCCTTCCGAAAGTGAAGCGCCTCTAATGAAGTCCATTTGTCCTCCAACTCCAGAGTAAATTTTTCCTCCAATAGAATCTGCGCACACTTGACCAGTCAAGTCTATTTCTATAGCGCTGTTTATTGCTATCACTTTTGGGTTTTGTCGAATGACATCAACTTTATTCACATAGGCAAAATCTAACATTTGTACCATTGGATTGTCATCTAAAAAATCATATAATTTTTTACTACCAATTACAAATGACGAAACAATCATTCTTTGATGTTTTGATTTATTTGCACCGTTTATAACCCCACTTTTAATTAAAGGCAGAACACCGTCTGAAAACATTTCAGAATGTATGCCCAAGTTTTTATGATTACCCAAACAAGATAGAACAGCATTAGGTATCCCTCCAATACCCATTTGCAAGGTAGAGCCATCTTCAATCAACGCAGCTATGTTTTTTCCGATTGCAATTGTCTCTTCGTTTAAATCATCATATTTCACTTCCGGAAGAGGATTAGACCCATCAACAAATAGGTTGATTTCGCTTATGTGTAGCAAGCCGTCTCCGTGAGTTCGAGGCATAAATTCATTTACCTGAGCAATCACCAATTTAGCACATTTAGTGGCAGACAATGAGATGTCAACAGAAGTACCTAAGGAACAGTAGCCATGTCTATCTGGAGGAGACACAGTAATCAAGGCAACATCAATTGGAATAACACCTTTTCTAAACAATGCTGGTACTTCACTTAAAAATATTGGAATATAACTCCCTCTTCCGTTTTGAATCATTTGCCGCATATTGGACCCGACAAAGAATGTTTTAATGGAAAAAGAATCTGCATATTCAGCTTGTGCATAAGGAGCTGGCCCCTCCGTGTGTATTTGATAAATGGAAATATCTTTTAATTCTCTGTGTCGGTCAACCATAGCGCTCACAAGCCCTTGAGGTATTGCTGCGGCTGAATGAATAAAAATATTATCACCACTTTTGATAGATTTTACTGCTTCTTGAACTGAAGTTGTCATGCTTTGAGGATTGGATGATCCGAATGTATTCTTGGTTATTAAGAATCAATTAGATGTAATCGTTATTGTTTATTTAATGCAACAAAGTTAATTAATAAACCTAGTTTAATTGTAATCATTCTACAATCTAAACCTTTGTAACAATTGTAACTTTAGTAAATTAGAACAAACCATATCTTTGATTAAGAAACAATAAAAAAAGAATGAAAATTAATCAGATTATAATAAGTCTTGCGGCACTTGCAATCATTAGTTGTGGAACTAAACAAGTGGAAGAAGAGGACATGGTTCCTAAAATAAGTCTTCAGGAGAAAGAGGAAGCAGTAAAACTATTGGAAAAGAATTGTTATTCATGTCATGCTCCAGATAATTCTGGACCAAGATTAGCACCTCCCATGTTTGCCGTTAAAAATCACTATTTGGATGAAGGGACTTCGGAAAAAGAATTTGTAGAAAGTATCACTGCTTATGCAACCAACCCATCTGAAGATAAATCAAGAATGCCTGGAGCTTTGAATAAATTTGGATTGATGCCCCAATCGAATTTCGAATCGGATGATGTCAGAAAAATTGCAAAGTACCTTTATTATGGAGATATAAAGCATCCTAACGACTGTGGGAATCCTGATTCAGGAAGTGACAGTACTAATTATCTAGAAGTTGGAAAAGATGCTGCTATGCAGGTTAAATCTGTCCTGGGTAAGAATCTTTTTGCAGCCATTGAGTCTTCATCTGCCGAAGGAGCAGTGGAATTCTGTAATCATAAAGCAATTGAATTGACAGACAGTGTATCAGTTGCAATGAATATAAAAGTTAAGAGAGTTTCGGACAAAGTGAGAAACCCTCAAAATACGGCTAATGCGGAGGAAAACTTGATCATTCAAACAATGAAGGAATCTATTAGTTCAGGAAAAAAAGCAGCGCCTCAGTTGATTGCCAGCGAAGATAAAGTAACAGGGTATTATCCAATTCTTACCAATGGAATGTGCTTGCAATGTCATGGTGAAATAATCAAAGACATCGAGCCTTTAACGCTTGGGAAGATAGGTTATCTTTATCCTCAAGACAAAGCGACAGGTTATTCCGAAAACGAAGTGAGAGGTTTGTTTGTAGTTGAAATGGATGTGAAATAGAATCGTATCTTTGTATAAATAAATTTTAGAACCTCACATACATTTGAAATGAAAAACGTTATTACAACTACACTTATTGCTTCTTTATTATTTACGGCATCTTGTACAGAAGAAGTTAAAACAGAAGAAACCACCAAAGAAACAAAAAGTGAAACAGTTGTAGAGGAAAAGGTAACACATGAGGATATTCAAGATAAATTACACTTGCATGGCGAATCTAAATGGAAAGTAAGTGAGCATATGGTAGCACATATTGCAGCTGTAGATTCCTTAGTTAATAACTACTTATTAACTGCAGAAAAAACGCCTAATGAATTGGCAGTTGAAGTTGATGAGCAATTAAAGTTGGTGACTCAGACTTGTGATATGAAGGGAGAGGCACACACACAATTACATTTATGGTTATTGCCTTTTTGGAATATAGTGGACCAATTAAAGGATAGTACAGACCCAGAAAATCAAGTTGCTTTATTGGATGAAATGAAAATTTCATTAGAAGAGTATCATACTTACTTTGAATAGTCCTATTGG
>CAJYBK010000215.1 GCA_913064955.1 uncultured Flavobacteriales bacterium | reverse complement strand
CGAAGATGTAAGTGGCCATTGCTGGATTCCACTTGCTTTTTAAATGTCCAAAGTGAACACCTGCTTTAAGCAGTTCGTCAAAATTAGTTTTTGCCATTTTTTTGTTTAATTTACTTTCTTTTTACTGAGAGTTGTTGTTTATAATTTCAAGCCTCTTTTTGCTCAGCAGCAATACAAAAGCATCTTGCGATGGTTAGGTAAAGCTTAGATACTAAATAAGCACCCGGCTTGGGTGCTTGTTTAGGTATAAAAATATTAACGCTTGCTAAATTGAAATTTCTTACGAGCTTTCGGTTGACCCGGTTTCTTACGCTCTACCATTCTTGGATCTCTAGTCATTAAGCTTTCTGCTTTTAAAGCAGGCTTGTGTTCAGCATCATTTTCAACTAGTGCTCTTGCGATTCCTAATCTTACTGCTTCAACTTGACCGTTGATTCCTCCACCTTTAACATTAACAGTTACATCAAATTTCCCTGTTGTTTCAGTTAAAGCAAACGGTTGGTTTACTTTGTATTGAAGAACGCCTGTTGGGAAATAATCAGTATAATCTCTTTTGTTGATAGTGATTTTACCTTTACCTTCAGACATATAAACTCTTGCTACAGATGTTTTTCTTCTTCCGATTGTATTAATTACACTCATAATATTTTATTACTTGATTGAAGTTAAATCTAATTTTGCTGGCTTTTGTGCATCTTTGTCATGCTCAGTTCCTGCGAAAACATACATGTTACCATATAGTTTGCTACCCAATCTATTCTTAGGAAGCATTCCTTTAACCGCTTTCTCTACTAATCTAATTGGTCTCTTTTCTAAAAGTTCTTTAGCAGTCAATGTTCTTTGACCACCTGGGTATCCAGTGTGACGAGTATAAATCTTATCGTCCCATTTTTTACCAGAAAGTTCAATTTTTTCTGCATTTATAACTACTACATAGTCACCACAATCTGCATGAGGTGTGTAGTTAGTTTTGTACTTACCACGTAAAACTTTTGCTACTCTTGTAGCAAGTCTTCCTAGTGTCTCTCCTTCTGCATCAACCAAATGCCATTTTTTGTCGGCTGTTTCTTTGTTGGCAGAAACTGTCTTATAACTTAGTGTATCCACGGTTTTAATCTTTAAAAAGTGCTTACTTTCCCTAATTGGGGCTGCGAAGATAGAAGTAAATTTTTAATTAACAAACACTTATTGAAATAAATAAGTGAATAGTCTCTCTTTTATTCTTAAGCGTTGAAGCTATTGATGTTACGAAACTATTAAATTTCCTTGAAAGTTGTTAATAATTTTACCTTTTGTATTATCTTTGATTCCTGAAATGGAACAAGTGATGAACATATCCTTATATAAGGCAGGAATAAATGATAAAGGTTTATTAGATAATTTACTGCAATTATATTTGCATGATTTAAGTGAGTATATTCCTATTGAGGTAGGGCCTACCGGAAAATATGAACAAAACTTATCATCTCAATATGTTTCTAGTTTTGAGAAAAGCGCTTTCGTTATACATGCCGAATACCATATTATAGGTTTTGTTTTAGTGGAACCTCAAGGTGAAAATCTAAAGATTAATGATCTTTTCGTGTTAAATATGTGGAGAGGTAAAGGGGTAGGTTCTGTTGTCGTTGAAACACTCTTGCAAAAAGGTAAGCCTTTGGTTTGTCAATTTAATAGTAAGAACGAGTTAGCAAAATATTTCTGGAACAACATCGGTAAAAACCCTGTTCATAAATTAGAAATGAATGAAAATGGCGGAGTGGTTAAATTAAAAGTGAACTACTAGTATTCGTTTCGATTGTCTCTCCTTACTATCTTCTTAAGTAGTCCTAATATATAGTCCGCAAATATTTTTAGTTATTTTCTCATTTCATTAAGCTCAGAAAATTATCTTTGTAATAATAGAATTTATTATTCAATACTAAATATATATAACCCATGAGTTCAAACAATTCCAAGATCACTTGGACTAAGACAGATGAAGCGCCAATGTTGGCTACTCATTCATTTTTACCAATCGTAAAAGCATTTACAGGTACTGCAGGAATAGAAGTGGATGTTAAAGACATTTCTTTAGCAGCGAGAATATTGTCAGCTTTTCCAGAGTTTTTGAAAGAAGATCAAAGGGTGCCTGATGCACTTGCTGAATTGGGGAAAATGGTTGTTACTCCTGAGGCTAATATTATTAAACTTCCAAATATTAGTGCTTCTGTACCTCAATTAAAGGAGGCTATTGAGGAATTACAAGGTCAAGGATATGCTTTGCCTGATTATCCTGAAGACCCAAAAACTGATGAGGAAAAAGCAATTGCTGCTAGATATGGGAAAATAAAAGGTAGTGCTGTAAATCCAGTTTTAAGAGAAGGGAACTCAGATAGAAGAGCGCCAAAAGCTGTAAAAATGTTTGCAAGAAACAATCCTCATTCTATGGGAGCTTGGTCTGCAGATTCTAAAACGCACGTGGCTTCTATGAAAGGAGGAGACTTTAAATCAAACGAAAAATCTAAAACTTTTGAAAAAGCAACAACACTAAGTATCGAGAATATTGGATCTGATGGTTCGGTTACAATTTTGAAAGAAGGATTAAGCATTCTTCCAAGTGAAATTGCTGATGCAACTGTTATGAGTAAAAAGAGTTTGGTGTCATTTTTAGATGCTCAGGTAGCAGATGCAAGAGCAAACAACTTATTACTTTCATTGCACATGAAAGCGACTATGATGAAGGTCTCTGATCCAATTATTTTTGGATTGGCAGTGAAATCTTATTTCAAAGATTTATTTGCAAAATATGGTGCTGATTTGGATGCGGTAGGTGCAGATGTGAATAATGGTTTTGGAGACATTGTTGAAAAATTAGACAAACTTCCAGCGGACAAAAAAGCTGCAATTGAAGCAGAGATAAAAGCAACTTTTGCAAATGGTCCAGCGTTGGCAATGGTCAATTCTGATGAAGGAATTACAAATCTTCATGTGCCTAGTGATGTGATAATAGATGCGTCTATGCCTGCTATGTTGAGAACCTCTGGGCAGATGTGGAACGCAGAAGGAAAGTTACAAGATACAAAAGCATTGATTCCTGATAGTAGTTATGCAGGTTTGTACCAAGTAGTAATTGATTTCTGTAAAAAGAATGGCGCATTTGATCCAACAACTATGGGGACGGTTCCAAATGTGGGGTTGATGGCGAAAAAAGCAGAGGAATATGGTTCGCATGATAAAACATTTCAAATAGCAAAAGCAGGAAAAGTTGTTGTAAAAGATAGCGAAGGAAATGTAGTTTTTGAGCACAATGTAGAGGAAGGAGATATTTGGAGAATGTGTCAGGCGAAAGATGAACCAATTCAAGATTGGGTAAAACTGGCAGTAAGAAGAGCGAAAGCAACCAAAGTTCCGGCTGTTTTTTGGTTGGATAATGAAAGAGCTCATGATAGAGAAATTATTGCAAAAGTTGAAAAATACTTAGCAAAAGAAGACACAGCAGGATTAGAAATTAAAATTTTATCTCCGGTTGATGCCTGTCAATATACATTGGAAAGAATTATTAAAGGAGAGGATACTATTTCTGTAACTGGTAATGTCTTAAGAGATTACTTAACAGATTTGTTTCCTATTTTGGAAGTAGGAACAAGTGCCAAGATGTTGTCTATTGTTCCATTAATGAAAGGTGGAGGATTGTTTGAAACAGGTGCTGGAGGTTCTGCTCCAAAACATATTGAGCAATTTATTAAAGAAGGTCATTTAAGATGGGATTCACTTGGTGAGTTTATGGCGTTGGCACCCTCTTTGGAACACCTGAGCGAGTTTAATAAAAACCCTAAAGCCCATGTTTTAGGAGAAACTTTGGATGAAGCAACTACTAAGTTGTTAGGAAACAATAAAGGTCCTCAAAGAAAAGTGGGGCAGCCGGACAATAAAGCAAGTCATTATTATTTAGCAATGTATTGGGCGCAAGAATTGGCAGAGCAGAATGATGATGTCGAATTGAAAAATAAGTTTTCAAAAGTGGCAGCTGATTTAAAAGCAAACGAATCAAAAATATTAGAGGAGTTAATATCAAAAGGAAATCCAATTGATATTAAAGGGTATTATCACCCAAGTACTGATGTTATTACAAAGGCAATGAGACCAAGTGCTACTTTTAATAGTATTATAGATTCAATTTAATATAATTAACCAACTGAAAAGGGGAGTGTTTTAAATAATACTCCCTTTTTTATTTAAAATAGATTTATGGCTAAAGATGATATTTTTTCCAAAGTTCCGGATATTGGATATTCTGAACCAAATGATTTTAAAGACCCTTCAGGTTTTGCAAGTTTGATAGAGGCAAGAAGAAGTTGTAGAGTTTATACTGATGAAAAGGTGCCTGAAGATGTGGTAAGAACTTGTCTTAGCCAAGCATTATTGGCACCAAATTCTTCAAATTTACAATCATGGCAATTCTATTGGGCAAGAACACCAGAAGTAAAAAGTAAAATTGTAGAAGCATGCCTTAGTCAGCCAGCGGCAAAAACAGCACAAGAATTAATTGTGGCAGTAGCTCATCCTGAAATGTGGCGGACTACTAGACTTTTGAATTTGGAAGCTTTTAAGGAAGAAAGTAATTTAAAAGTGCCACAATCTGCTTTGGATTATTACGAGAAGTTGGTCCCGCTTGCCTACAATCAAGGTCCATTGGGTATTTTTGGATTGATCAAAAGACCTATTTTATTTTTTAGAGGATTGTCTAAGGTTACGCCTAGAGGACCAGTTTCCAGAGCGGACATGAGAGTTTGGGCAAACAAATCTACAGCATTGGCCTGTCAGCAATTAATGTTGGCCTTTAGAGCGCAAGGATATGATACTTGTCCGATGGAAGGATTTGATGAAACATTAGTGGCTAAGGCAATTAAAATGCCTTCAAAATCTGAGGTTTGTATGATTATTTCGGTGGGTAAAAGAGACGCTAAAGGGATTTATGGTCCTAGAAAAAGATTTGATGAAAAATTATTCATTCATGAGGTTTAAATACATTTTGTGCAATAAATACTGAAATATGTTAAAAAACTCAATCTGAAATAGGTGGTCTTTTCATCGGTAAACTTACCTTTGTAGAATTATATAAATCACATAGAAATTTATAACTAATGAGTACTATCGTATCACCAGAAGCAACTTTAGAACAAGCGCAAGAATTAGGATTAAGACCAGAAGAGTTTGAAGCCATAAAAGTAATTCTTGGGAGAACACCGAATTTTACTGAAATGAGCATTTACTCTGTTATGTGGAGTGAACATTGTAGTTATAAGAACTCAATCATGTGGTTGAAGACTTTACCAAAAGATGGGCCTCATATGTGGGTGAAAGCCGGGGAAGAAAATGCTGGTTTAGTAGACATTGGCGATGGATTAGCTTGTTGTTTTAAAATAGAATCACATAATCACCCAAGTGCATTAGAGCCATATCAAGGTGCTGCAACCGGAGTAGGAGGAATCAATAGAGATATATTCACAATGGGAGCAAGACCAATTGCTCAATTAAACTCATTGCGATTTGGTAATCCTGAAAAGGACAGAACTAAGTGGCTGGTAAAAGGAGTTACGAAAGGAATTGGTGATTACGGAAATGCTTTTGGTATT
>CAJYBK010000214.1 GCA_913064955.1 uncultured Flavobacteriales bacterium | reverse complement strand
TCAGTTCCATTTGATGTTTCATATGAAATTAAGGGTCAAGCACCGGTTGTGGAGACGATAAGTTTAGGAACTTTTAATTCAAGTTCATCCTATTCACATACTTTTTCTGTGGACGCAAATTTAGTTGCTCAAGGAACCTTCAATATGAAGTTTTATACTTCCTTAGCAACAGATGTTAATAATACAAATGACACCATTTTTTCTGTGGTGACTTCTGATTCTACAACTGTAGGCGGAAATTTGCCAGCTGATTTTAGTGTATGTGAATTGGGTAATTCAGGCGTGATTAACCTTTCTGGTCAATTTGGATTAGTTAGTGATTGGGAGATAAGTACAGATGGAGGTGTTTCCTGGTTGTCTTTGGGCAATACAATGGATAATCAAAGTTACAGTAACTTGACAATGCCTTCGGAATATAGAGTTGTTGTACAAAATGGCCTTTGTTTGCAGGAATATTCCGACACTATTCTTGTTTCTATAGATGTTGAGTCAATTGGAGGAAATATAACTGGGCCAAGTTCAGTTTGTCCACCCCCTAATGCTGTGTCGTTGACGTTGAGTAGCTTCCAAGGAGTGCTAATGGACTGGGAGTACTCGGATGACAATGGTGTAACTTGGCAATCATCAGGAACAAATGCAAATCCATATAACATAACCAATTTAGGTCAAACCACAAGTTACAGAGCCTTAGTCCAGAGTGGATCTTGCTCTTCAGTTTATTCGGACACACTAGAGGTTATTGTTGTATCTAATTTGGACGGTGGAATTTTATCACCAACTGACACTTCTGTATGCGAAGGAATTAATTCTGGTACAGTTACTTTAAATGGACACATCGGAACAATTGATTATTGGGAGTCATCCATAGATCAAATTTCTTGGGTCTCGATTCCTAATACTACCACTACTTATTCTTTTTCCAACTTAACTACCACCACTTTTTACAGAGTAATTGTTTCTGAGTGCACTACTGATACTTCTACTGTTTTGGAAGTCGAGGTGAACACGTTTTCAACAGTTGGGTCTATCGGAAACGACACAACGATATGTGAAAATGAGAGTTTACCTAATTTAACACCTGATGCTTACAATGCGGATATGTTCACTTGGGAAGTAAGTTTGGACGGAGGAACAACATGGACTACAGAGTCAAATACTGTATCAAACTCATTCTTGAACATTTCAGTAGATCAAATGATTAGATTGGTTGTTCAAAATGGCGCATGTCCTATTGAAATTTCCGACACCATTAATGTAACGGTTGATGTACTTCCATCGATAGCGGGTTATGTAGCGAAAGACAGTTTGTGTCAAGGCATAAATGCAGATACTTTGGTTCCAAATGTGGTTAATGGAAATATAAACACCTGGGTTAGCTCAACAGACAATGGGGCTTCCTGGTCTGATTTGTTGGTGAATACAGATTCTTTGCAAGTTACCAACCTTAATGCTACAACTATTTATGGTGTAGAATTGTCTTCTGGCGTTTGCCCAGCAGACACATTTTTTCATGAAATAACTGTATCTCAACTTTCTGACTTTGGAAATATAATAGGTGATACTTCGGTATGTAATAATACAGTTTCTCATTCAGTATATTTGTCTGGCGAAGTGGCGAATGTATTTAGTTGGTATTCTTCCGCTGATAGTAATGCTAATTATATACTTGAGTCTAGTACAATCGACTCTTTGACCTTATCTAATATTGATTCACCAGTATATGTCTATTGTGAAGTGTCCAATGGAGTTTGTCCGTCTGTAATTTCTGACACGATTGAAGTCGATATTTATGTTGGGAATTATGGAATTATCGGAGATACCGTTGCGGAACAGTATAGCACCGTATCTTTGTCTGCCTTTGGGGGAACTTCATATGTTTGGGATAATAACGCAGCGTTGGATCAACTGCTTGTAGGAGACGTAAACGCTCAAATAGATAATGATGAGATTTTTTATGTAACGATTACAGACGCAAATAATTGTACCTACAGAGACTCTATTCAAATAATCCTGACCGATGAAAATTTTGAAATTGCAACCATTATTACAGCAAATAATGATGGATACAATGATTATTGGATTATTAAAAAGCCGAGAGAGATAAATAGTGTTCGAGTAACGGTGCTAAATATTTTTGGGCAAATTGTTTATCAATCTGATGACTATCAGAATGATTGGAATGGAGATTACCAAGACAAGATATTGCCAAATGGCACCTATTATTTCATCGTAGAAGGAGAAACAATAGACCCGATAAAAGGGAATTTAAATATTATTGGAAATGATGAATAAGTTACTGTACATATTTATAGTTGTTCAGTTTTCATTGCAAGGCTTGGCTCAACAGTTGCCTAATTTTGTAAATCAAGATGCCAACAGCACTTTTGCAAATCCATCATTCGTAACTTATTCGAACACAACAGATATTCTGCTTGCTCATAAATTAACACAACAATCATTTTCGCAAAGACCTATGACCAATTTCGGTCATTTTAAAACTACATTTAGAGGAAAGCATGGTTTTGGGGTGTCTATGATCCAGACTCAAAGAGGTCTTTTTAAAGAGTTTAATGGATATCTTAATTATGGTTATGCTGTTAAATTATCTGGTTATTGGAAATTGGGATTTGGAGTGGCTGTTGGATTAAAAAATCAAAGATTGGACCTGAGCGAATCGATATATTTTCAAAATGAAGACCCTTTATTAAGTTCAAGTGGATTGACTTCTTATACCTACGATGGTCAGTTTGGCGGCTATTTATCCTCAAGCAAGTTTCTTTTTCACTTTTCAATTTTGCAACTGTTTGGAAATAGATTTAACGACAATGTTTCAAATCTTAATCAGCATTTTGTTTCTGGTTTAGAGTATAAAATATCATTGCCAAAAAACATGTCTTTTACACCGATGGCATCTATAAACTATGTACAGAAAGGTTTGATGCAATATAACTTGGGTGGTCAATTTGAATTTAAAAACACAATTGGAATTGGAGTGATGGCTAAATCTAATTTTGCTTTGAGTCCTAATATGTACGTCAAGTTCAAATCAATCAAACTATCCTATGCCTATGACCTTATTAGTCTAAATGAAATTAACCAAGGGTTTAGTCATGAAATCTCATTGAAATGGTCTAAACAGAAATATAATACAAAAGATAAAAGTATTACTAAAGAAGAAGCATTAGAGAGAGTACTTGAATTAATTGATACTTATTTTGATGTGCAAACTTCTGATATTGATTTACTTGAAAGGAAGAAATTATTGAAAGATTTACGTGTCGAAATAAATGAGTTATTACCGTATTTGGATGACACGGATAGAGAAAAAATCGAAAAGGACTTGAATACTAAAAAGAAAAAATCGAAATAATTGAGTAAGTTTTTTGCACTAATAGTAAGTTTAATTGTTCTCAACTTCTTTACGTTTGGAGTTCAAGCTCAGTGTGAACCAACTGTCCCTACATTTAATGTTGATTTAACAGGAAACCCTTCCGCTGTATGGACAAGTCCTGTTGTTCAAAGGAACGATGATTGTTGTGGTGGAGCGAGTTCTAACTGCGTACAGTTTATTGTGACATTAGACCCTGGATCTGCAGGAATAGTCTTGTCAGTTGCTTCAGGTGCGGTGCCTGGTGGAGCGTTGTTTTACCAAGTTAACTGTGGTCCGCAAACATCAATCGGAACTCCCGTTTGTTTAGTCGGGGTTGGGCCTCATAACGTAAGTTTTTGTAAACCTGGTAATAACCTTAATTCATATACCATTACTGCCATTGCTGAGCCCAGTGCTACATCATCTTTATCTATAAATAACGGTTGTTCAAGTACTATAAATACTTTTAATTATCAAGAAGCAACTGTAGAGTGGAACTCCATATCTCCAGGTGCAGTTGGCGACTGGAATTACTATCTTAATTGTGATGCTGGTTGTGATACGGTGACCGTTGCTGCAACGGATGCGCTATATCCGCCAGCCATTACATATGAAGTTTGTGGTGTGCCCGTAGGTGGATGTGCTGGACTTGTTGTTTGTTTAGAAGTGGAAGTAACATTTGCATCAGACTTAGTATTGGATCCATATCCAGATACTACAATTTTATGCCCAGGCGAGGTCGGAATGGATATTGGTGTTGTAGCAACAGGGGGATTTCCTCCTTATAGTTATTCCTGGTCAACTTTGGAGACTACTCCGTCAATTTTTGTCGGGGCAGGAAATTATACAATCGTTGTATCCGATGGCTCTGATTGTCCTCCGACTACTGAAGTAATTACAGTTACACAAGTTCCTGGGACAATAGAAACCGATGCTGGTGCTGATATAATTGCCTGTAAGTCTGAAGATTTTGTAAGTATAACTGGTACTGTTACCGGAAGTCCAAGTGGTGTATGGACAGGTGGTCAAGGTCTCTATAGTCAAAGCACGAGTGATTTAACCCTCGACTATTATCCAACGCAAACCGAAAAGGATGCAGGTCAAGTATCTTTGATTTTAACAAATACAGGAACTGCGACTTGTCCACCTGCCAGTGATACGATGACAATCTTTTTTGTTGAATTTGATGGTGTTAATACAATAGACATTGATCACATATCTTGTAATGGATTAACAGATGGTGCTGCGGAAATTTCAACAGTTGGTACAACAACACCCTATTCGTATTCTTGGAATTCAGTTCCAGTGGTGACTGGTCCAAATGTTACTGGGTTATCTCCAGGAACATACACAGTAGATGTTACCGATGGTAATGGATGTCCTACTCAAGAGTCATTTACTGTAAATCAGCCTGTCTTGTTAACAAGCTCAACCGATGTGGATTCCGTTTCATGCTTTTTTGGTTCAGATGGAGAAATTTCTATTACTCCATATGGAGGAACAGCTCCTTATGTTTATAGTTGGTCTTCTGGAGGTACTACTGATTCTACAGCTTCAGGGTTAACGCAAGGAAGTTATACAGCAACCATTCAGGATTTTAATGGATGTACCACCTCACAAACAGTAAATTTAAGTCATCCTAGTTTCTTGTCTAGTACCATAACAAATCAAACAAACGTATCCTGTTTTGGAGGGAATGATGGGGAGGCAACTGTAAGTGTTACTGGCGGGACACCTCCTTATATGTATGACTGGACTCCTACAGGAGGCAACTCTGTTACAGCATCTGGATTAGAGGAAGGAAGTTATACAATTACAGTTACAGATGATAAAGGATGTGAAGGAATTGCTAATGTAATAATTACTGAGCCTGCCACACCTCTTTCTGCGGTTCAAGAGAGTGATAGTGCTTCCTGTAATGGTATTGTAGACGGGTCAGCATGGGTAACCGTTTCAGGCGGAACGCCTGGATATACTTATTCATGGGATACCAATGCAAGTACCGATAGCATTTCAGCCAGTGTAACTGCCGGAATACATACTGTTACAATTACCGATACAAAAAGTTGTGAGTTAATTGTGCCAATTACTGTTTATGAGCCTTCTACACTAGTTTTAAGCACTTCAATAAATGCATCTACTTGTGAACTACCAAATGGAGAAGGATTTGCTAATCCTTCGGGTGGAACACCACCATACACTTATAGTTGGTCCTCAGGAGGAAATCAAAACAATGAAGACAGTCTGCTAG
>CAJYBK010000213.1 GCA_913064955.1 uncultured Flavobacteriales bacterium | reverse complement strand
AAAGTTGTTAGCAGCTTCTTTAGCTTTTTCTTTCAAAATTTCTTGAGCTTTTACTTCTAAATCTTTTAGTTTTTGTGGTAAAAGAGGCTCTTGTTCTGTAAATACTTTAGCAGCATCAAAAGCTATAGCATCTTTACCTTTACGGATGATATTTAATTGTTGGATAACAACATCTTCAATTGGTTTGTTGCTTCCTGGTGTAACTTTAACGTTAGAGATTGTGTCTTGTACTTCAATACCTTTAACTAGTTCTCCAAATACAGAGTGACAGCTTACCCTTGGTGCACCACAGTTTTTTAAACTTCCGTCTGCGTAAAAAGCATCTAGGTTTTGCTTAGGTATTTCGGTAATAAAAAATTGACTTCCATTTGTATGTGGTCCTGAATTTGCCATTGCCAGAATTCCCGGCTTGTTAAAAGTCCTGTTTTTATACTCATCTTTAAAAGCTCTTTTCCAGATGCTCTCTCCACCCATACCGCTCTCAGTAGGATCTCCACCTTGAATCATAAACTCCTTAATTATTCTGTGAAACAAAAGACCTTCATAAAATCCTTCTTCAACTAACTTGACAAAGTTGTCTCTGTGAATAGGAGTAGCATCGTAAAGCAAGATAGTAACATCACCCATGCTTGTTTTCATTTTAACTTTGGTAGTCCCTTCAGGAGTCCCTGCTGTTACAACTGGTGCAGAAACTTCAGATGGGTCAGTATTTTGCATTGTTTCAGGTTGAGTTGCAGTAGAGTCTGCTTGAGCATTTGTACTAGCAGATTCATCAGATCCAGCACAAGATGCATTACTAAAAGTCACTAAACCTAGGATTAAAAGGATATATAAATTGATTTTCATTTTTAAACTTTTGATTATTATTTTAAGCAAAGATAAGCAACCCGACACGATTTTTTCGTCATTGAGGTATAAAATATCAACTATTTATCCTTACATTTGAAAAATAATTAAACATTAATAATTATGAAAAAATTCCAAAAACTTAGCCTTGTGCTTATGATGTTTGTCGCTGTTTCGGTAGTGTTTTCTTCTTGTTACAAGAAAAAAGATACTATTGCTGTGATTACTGTAGTGGATGCAAGTGAGAGCCCTGTTGCAGGTGCCGAAGTGGTTTTGACTTATGTGGATGATCCAGATATTCAAAGAGAAGATTTAGAACAAACTGGTACAACTGACGGTAGTGGGAAAGTATCTTTTAATTACAATGAATTGTACAAATCGGGTCAAGCAGGTGTATTTGTTTTAGACGTGATTGTTGATGGTGTGACAGTGGGGATTATTAAAGTAGAAGAGGAAACGACATCTGAGGAAACTGTTATAGTTCAATAGAAAATAAATTAATTTTATGAAATGCTTCAATCTATTGGTTGAAGCATTTTTTTTTGCTCTAATATTTATGAGTTTTTATACTTACTTTTGTGACATGTTAAAATACTTGTTACTTTTTATTACTTCGCTTTTTTGCTTCACAACCTTTTTCAGTCAAAAAGTTTTTTTGGATGGGACAGTTTCTGGATATACCTACAACCCTAATAATGGTTTAATCTCTAAAGGAGGAGATATTTCACTGGAAGGAACCCTGTCGGGAGTTAAAATTGAGTTCTTCAAAAATGGAAAATTAATTAAAAGTGTTACTTCCAAAAGTGAAGGAGGATTTAAATACAACTTACCGTTTGGAGAATTATATGAGGTTAAATATTCTAAAAATGGCTATGAAATTGTTCGATTTGAGTTTGATTTAGAGAATCTAAATGAAGATGATAAAAGTTTAACTTTTAAGAATTTAGAGTTAATCCTCAACAAGCATATTCAGTATAAGGACAATACAGATATAGGAATTGCATTTAGAATATATTATGATGAAAAAGCATTGAATTTTGCTGTTGAAGAAAAGGGATTCAAAATTGGCGGTACCTTAAGTAAGAAAATGGATTATGGACCGCTAGTATCTTTAATTAATGGTTCTATTAAGAAAAATGAACCGTTCTTGTTTTCTAATAATAAATCTTCTTCATCTCATGCTAACTCAGAAAACACGAAGATTATTGACGAAGGCATGGTCCCAACTGATACTAGTGGGATAGAAGAGTCGAATTTAGTTGAAAGCACAACTTTATCTAGTAAGAATATCTTGAGTAAACTCGGTAAAAACAAATCGCTAGATAGCAAAGAGTCTTTGATTGAAGAGTTGAAAAAGCAATTGGAGATAGACAAATTAAACGCATCAACTCCTGAAGAGTTTGCTTTAATTGCGGAACGAGAGGCGTTGATTTTAGCACTATCTAATGAGTTAGAACTTTCCAAAGAGGTAATTGCTTTCAAAGAAGAGCAACTATCTACTAAAAGCAAGCAGTTTTGGTTGTTGATGTTGGTGTTGCTTGTTGTTATCGGAGCAGGGGCGTATGTATACCTATCAATGCGCAAAAAGGCAGAATTAGATTCTAAAATAATATCACAAGGCAATAGAATTGTAGCAAGTATTAGTTATGCGGAAAAAATACAAACCGCTTTGTTGCCTTCTGTTTCGGAATTGCAATCCATTGTTCCAAAATCTTTCCTGATTTATAAGCCCAAGGATATTGTAAGTGGTGATTTTTATTGGGTCAAAGAAGTCGATGGTAAGATAGTTATTGCTGCTATTGATTGTACGGGACATGGTGTGCCTGGTGCATTTATGTCGATGATTGGGATGACATTATTTAATCAAATTGTTTTGATAGATAAAATATTAAACCCTGAAATAATATTGAGTGAACTTCAAAGAAACATTGCAAGCTCTCTTAAGCAAAATAATCAGGATCCATTTTCGAGTCAGGATGGGATGGATTTATCTATTGCAGTTTATGATAAGAAAACTAGTGAACTTACCTACGCAGGTGCAATGAATTCGATCTTTATGGTTTCAAAAGGAGAGGTGAAAGAGTTAGAAGTAGATAAGTTCAGTGTAGGAGGTTTCTCCTTTAGAAAGGAGGATGAGAAATACGCTAACAAAGTGATTAAAGTTGGAAAAGGAGAATCTTTGTACTTGATGAGTGACGGTTTTATGGATCAATTTGGAGGTGACCAAAATGAGAAATTCAATTTGGATAGATTGGAAAAACTATTGATAAGTATTGGATCAATGCCAATGAAGGATCAGAAAGAAAAAGTTGAAGATGCTTTAAGAAAGTGGCAAGGTGAAAAACCTCAAACTGATGATATTTTATTTATGGGAGTTTCATTCAGCGATTAACTCAAAAGGCAGGTCCAAAAATTCTTGAAATTCTTTTCCCTTGTTTTCCATAATTTTATCAGAAGCCTTGTACTTCCAGATTACTTTATATTTCCCAGAAGGGTTATTCACATGTCTTGTATTCAATAAGTTTAAAAATGCAAAAACCATTTTGACAGAACTGGAATTGATGTACTCCAAATTGGCAACGATAGTGAGTTGATCAGCGGTTGAAAGGAAAGATTCTAGTTTTCGGTATTCTGGTAGATAAAAAATAGTAGGGTTTTCTGGATAAGATTTTCCAATAATAGAATAAGTATGTGTGGCAGAAAGAAAACTTAGTTCAGGAGTATCTTCTGTTTGATTGATTTTAAAATCTTCCATTTTTACTTGTTTAATTTAACTGTAATTGACAAGAAACAAGAGTCTTCAGAATTGGAGATGATATTACAAATTAAAGAGTTTTTAGATTCTTTAAGAATTTCAATTAGCCCAATGTCACCAGATCTACTTTCTTCAAAATTAATTTGTTCGGTCAATCTTTGTTTATACAAAAGTAGTAACTCTTGCGAAGATAAGCTATTTAATTTATCAATCCTTTCTTTTGTGTTTTTAGCATTCTCTTTGGAAGAGAGGTTTTGAGAATGAAAATAGAGATGATCTTCATATTCTTGAACATAAAATAATCCTGGAACTTCGCCTTCTTCATTAGCAAGTCCATGTTTGTATATGTTTTGGATTAACTCCACGAAAATATAGAAAAGCACTTTGCTGCTTTCACCAGTTTCATTATTTGCCTTTTGTTCTAGAACGGCAGAGAGATGAATAAAACTTTCGTGATTAAAAAGTCCTTTGCGAAGAAAAAGTACATTTTCATTTAAGCATATATCGCGTAAAGCATTGGTGTCAATTTCTTGAGAACTTTCTATGATTTCTTTATTTTCATTAAAAAATATGTCGAAATTTATATAGGACAATTGATCATCCTTAGGATTGAAGGAATAGTTTAATCGGCTATTCGTTTTTCTCATAATTTCAATCAAGCCTAATCCAGCACCACCACCTTCGGTGGTTTTGTTTTCCGATAGAACTTCAATAAATTCATTTTTAAGACTTTCTTTATCTAATTGGGCTAAACGCTTTAAGCCAGTTTCAAGTTCAAATACCTTGCTGTTTTCAATGGTGTTAGAAGAGCAGATGATAATCTCAGCATCCGTTTTTATCATTGCAAAAAATCCTTCTTTGACTTTAGCAATTTTATTTTCTTCGCTTTCATCATAACCATGTCTCACGATATTTTGAAAACTTTCTGCTACCAGAAAAGATAACTTTTTCCCACTTTTTCTATTGTCCACCTGAGATTCAGTGACATAACTTATTATAGGAATAGTTAGGGAATCACTGACGTAGCCTTGTATTAAGAGGCAGTCGTTGATGTCTTTTAAAAAGTTAGTGATTTCGGTTTTGAATGGCATAAAATTAAATAAAGTGTTCTAAAGATAGTTCTGTTCAGGCGATTTGCAATTATTTTTAGATGAATGGTAAGTTCAATAAGGTAAATAGTACTTTACTAGTGAATATTACTAATAATAGTTATTTTTGACTCAATGAATAAATTATTGTGTTGGTCAATTTGCTTCCTGATTTCTTTTCAGATTTCAGCTCAACAATTAGTTCCTGCTCAACTAGCAGGTAAATGGGGTTTTGTTGATGATGAGAAAGTATGGATAATCAAGCCAAAATTTGAATCTGTTAGAAATTTCTCAGAAGGGTTTGCTGCCGCTTCCAAAAAGGGGAAGTGGGGTTTTATTAATTCCGCTGGTAAGTGGTCGATTAAACCAAAGTATGAACAAGTGGGAGATTTTAGCGAGTCACTGGCTGCTGTTAAAATAAATGGAGAATGGGGATATCTCAACCCTGTAGGGGAAATTGTAGTCAATCCTGCTTTCACAAAGGTTTTCCCATTTAAAAATGAGGAAGCACAGGTAGTTTTACCTGGAATGTTACCACGTCAAAGGATAGTTATTAATACCATTGGTAAACAGATTTCTCCTCCCTATATATTTCGTAAAGAAGTTGAGTCAGATGTATATTTTATTGCTAGCCAGAAAAAAAGTAAAGACAGTGTTTTTTGTTACATAGACAATGAAGGAGAGTTTTTGACAGATTGGTTTTTGACTAGTTTCCAATGGGGCGTTGCAGGTCAGAAAGTGGCTGTTTTTGCGGATAATTCAAATGATCAGTTGCCAGTTGATGTGTTGACTAATGACTCCGAGAAGTTTTTATATGGCTTTGTTGACGACAAAGGGAAAGTAATTTCAGATTGGTTCGAAGAGGTGATGCCATTTAAAGACGGTTTTGCTCCGGCAAAAAAGAATCATAGGTATGGTTTTATTCATGATAATTATGAAACCACCGTGAAA
>CAJYBK010000212.1 GCA_913064955.1 uncultured Flavobacteriales bacterium | reverse complement strand
ATCTATCTCCGCCTTTAAATAGCGCCAATTGGTGGCTAAAATTTGATATTCATTTGAAAGCAAATAATCAACGGCTTTCTTTTCTCCAAAACTTCCTGTTTCCTTTTTTGTACTCATAATTTAAATTTTGGAATAGATATTGTAAAGGTTGGTAAAACAAATTATAAAATTAGAAATTAAATT
Organism: uncultured Flavobacteriales bacterium; assembly: GCA_913064955.1. Classification (GTDB taxonomy): domain Bacteria; phylum Bacteroidota; class Bacteroidia; order Flavobacteriales_D; family Parvicellaceae; genus Parvicella. The sequence continues at coordinate 5,485 of CAJYBK010000212.1, read as the reverse complement.
ATTACTTTAGTCAACCCAAACAAATTCTCGTTATGAAAATGAACTTTAAAAAATCTATCCTATCCGTTGCTGCAGCGGTGCTATTTGTTACTTCTTCGGTAGCACAATTTAATGGATCAATTGAATTTACTAAGAAAGTAGGTACAATTGATGTAAACTATATGTATTACGTTTCTGGTGACAATATCAGAATTGATGAAATTACAGATGGTAAAATCGAAGGATACCAATTGATCAACCTTAAAACAAGTGAGTTCAAAGGTGTTAGTCCTGACAGAAAAATGTACATGGATGTTCCTAACAAGCGTCCAGCAACAGAACTAAACGTAAAGGTTGAAAAAACTGGAAAAACAAAAGAGTTTCAAGGTGTAAAATGTTCTGAAATAGTAGTTACTTGCGCAGACAAGGATCGCAAGATTGTTTATTACATGGCGAAAGGAGATTACAATTTCTTCATACCTATGTTAGAAACACTAAATAGAAAAGAGAATCAATCCATGTTTTTCTTAGAAATTCCTGACATGAAAGGATATTTCCCAATGAAAAGTACTGAGTATGCAATCTCAACAGGTGCTGTTGTTTCTGAATTGACTGCTGGTAAAATTACCAAGTCGAAAATAGATGCTGGAAAATTTGAAATTCCTTCTGACTTCAAAAAGTTTGAGAGATAATTAAATCAATATACTATATATAAAGGCGCATCAAATATGCGCCTTTTTTATTGCCTTATAATTCTATTGAAAAAAATGAACTTGGTCTTTCTCAACATTTAATGTAGCATTTACGCCAAATTTTAAAGACCGGTTATCGTTTATATGTCCTGCCGGAAAACCAAAGCACACAGGGTAATCAAACAAAGAAATGGCTTCCTGAATGATTTGTTCACAAGACTTGCCAAAAGGAGTGTCGTTATCATTCATATCTGTCATTCCTCCAACTATCAGTCCTTTTAGGTTATTCAATTTACCTCCTAGTTTGAAATTCTGCATCATTCTATCTACATGATACAAGTATTCATCCAAGTCTTCTATGAAAAGTATGCATCCAGATGTGTCTAAATCATACTTCGTACCACACAAACTATACAGCATAGATAAATTGCCTCCTATCAACTTTCCTGACGCTGATCCAATTCTATTTAACTCATGGTCATCAAAAGCGTAACTCAGCGCATTACCTTCCAAAGCATCGAACAAGCTGTTAAGAGCTTCGGTGGTGTTATTAGCAAAATTCACAGGCATTGTGCCGTGCAAACTAGCAACGCTAAGACCATTTAATACATTGTGTATGGCTGTTACATCGCTGTATCCTCCGATCCACTTTGGCTTCGTTATCAAAGGGGTGAAGTCTACCAAATCTAAAATCCTAACCGAACCATAACCACCTCTAAAACATAAAACCGCGTCTACTGTCGGATTATTAATGGCATTTTGCAAGTCCTCAGCCCGCTGCGCATCTGTACCACAGAATTGATTGTATTCTGCTAAAAGGTGTTTTCCAATATGAACATTATAACCTCTTAGCTCCAGCACATTTTTAGCGTTATCAATGTCATTAACATCAATTTTTCGCGCAGTAGATATTAAGGCAACTGTCGCTCCTTGAGTAAGGTATGGTGGTATGATAGAGTTTTGAATCAATATGAGGTGTCCATAACGAATAAAAGCCCTTTGACTATTCAAAAGGCTTTTTATTCAGTAAATAAATGTGTTTATCTTAATTAAAGAGCACCCTCTTTTTCCATTACTACTTTTCCTTTGTAGTAAAGTTTACCTTCAGACCAGTGAGCTCTGTGGTATAAGTGCGCAGCACCTGTAGTTGGGCAAGTAGCAATTTGTGGAACTTCTGCCTTAATGTGCGTTCTTCTTTTGTCTCTTCTCGTTTTCGAGATCTTTCTTTTAGGATGTGCCATTTCGTTGTTTTATTTAAATCTAATACTTAATTCTTCTTATTCTTCAAATCCATCAATGCTTTCCATCGTGGATCAATTTCCTTATTATTGTCTTCTTCGTTTTCGTCCTCCTCACTATCATCATCTTCCCAATCTTCGTCCTCATCATCTTCGTCAAAATCAAACTCATCATCGTGATCATTGGAGTTCTTAACCAAGTACGAATTTAACTTATCCAATGCATCTTCATCGCAATCACCATCCTCATGAACTGATTTTGGTGGCATACTCAACAAAATGAAATCAAATACAAATTTTGTAATGTCAATTTCATACTCCGCAGAAGGTACAATGAATATCTCATCATTATCATCTTGCTCTGCATAGTCAGAAATTTTTACTAGTTGCTTAAAATCCCCATCCAACTTAATGAACATCTCTTCCAAACATCTATCACAATTTGCCTTTACAGTTCCTCCTATTTTGAAGAAAAGCACAAGCATTGAAGCTGATTTTTCTAAATCCAAGTTTACCTTAATGCGGCAATCCTCAAATTCATGATAATCTAAAGACTCAAAGAACTCTTTTCCAACTTCCAATTCGTATGGGTGTGTACCTAGACTTAGTCCTGAATACTGGATAATAAAATCATTATTCTTTGACATACTTCTCGAAAAATTGGACGGCAAAGTTAGTAACTTTTACTAAATGTCAAAAAACTTTATGATTTTTATTGCTTAATAAATGTATGATGAAAATTATCTCCTTCATGGTTTGTTAAAATCAGAAAGTAATTCCCTTTTGGCAAATCAGTTACATTGATACTCTTGGTACTTAACAATGACTCTGATTGGATCAACTTTCCCTCCACACTATATAGCGCATAATTCCGAGCATCTACATTGGTGAAATTAAGTACATCTTGACATGGGTTTGGGTAAAGACAAATTGTGTTCAGTCCATTTTCAGCTACTCCAACACTCATTGAAGGTGTCAACCTATATACTTGACCATTAGCTGGAGTCCCGGTCATTCTTCCATAAACACTAATAACGGTAGGGAAAGAAGTGGTTCCTGTTAAATAAACATCATTTGGACTAGCATTATACAAATCATCTAAAACAGTAAATCCAGCTCCTGTTTCATCCTCATAAAAAACATTTGCATCTGTAACATTGCTTGAACCGTATCTTGCTTCAATATAATCTCCCTGCTCATAAAACCACAATTGAAAATTAATACTCATACTGTTACCACCAAGGTCATACTCACCATAAGATCCTACGTTTTTCCATTGAATTTTACAAATTCTATTACCTATTAGCCCTTCTACTTTGTATGAAATACTAGACTGACTTACACCTGCGTCATACCCTCTGTCAATGATGTCAATTAAAGAAGGGTTAACTGCATCTCTGTTTCCAATGCCATTTTTTATACCTGTAATGGTGCATCCCAAATCACTTATAAAAAGAGAATCGTAATCATTTCCGTTTATTGTGATTGCAAACCCTGGGGTAATGATGAAATCTGGATCATCCCAAACAGTAGTTGTAAGGGTTTGTGCTCCAATTAAATCTGTGTATGAGTTAGTATAACTTGATACTGAATAATTCTGCCCATAAAAGGTTGTTGAAATTACTGAAAGTAGGAGTAAAATGTTTTTCATATTTATATTGGTTTGTTATTTATTCTAGTTATTGGCACATTATCAGTTGCCTTATTTTTATAAGAGCCATTATAGTATAATTGATCGTAAATAACTTGATGTAGTCTCTTACGAATGCCAAATGTAATAATCTTTTTATTGTCTGATTTAGGGTGTACCCTATTACTCACAAATGTAAAAACTACTTCATTCTCTGGGTCGTTCCAAACACAAATTCCCGTAAACCCCGTGTGCCCGTATGCAGTATAAGGGCAATCTGGAGCAACTACATTCCCACTACTAGCAGTTGGTTTATCAAACCCTAATCCTCTATGACTTCCTTCTTGATGAATAGAAAATCTCTTAACCGTACTTTGATTGATATATCTCTTGCCGCCATACTCACCTCCAAACATCAACATTTGCATGATTACACCCAAGTCACTTGCATTAGAGAAAAGGCCGGCATTTCCCGCTACACCGCCATAGATAGCTGCGTTTGGATCATGGACGTAACCTTTTAACAATTGTTTTCTCCAAAAAGTATCATTCTCGGTAGGTGTAATTCTATTCGTATCAATTCTAGTTCTTGGTAAAAAGCAAGTTCCTGTCAAATCCAAAGGTGCATAAAAAACAGAATCCATGTAATTTTCAAAGCGTTGTGTTTTATTTAATTTGGATCTAAATATCTGATACAAAATATTCATATTGGCATCACTATACTTGTACTTCTTCTCACCCGTCCAAATATCATTTGTCTCCAGCCACAAACTATCCAAAAAGGCTGAGTCTATATAGAAATCTTTTGCTACCTCCACTTTAAAACAACTATTCTTTTCATCACAATAGTAGCTATCCCATCTTCCGGTAATGCTATCCATATAGTCTATCATTTTATAGACTGGTAAACCTGCTGGCAATCCACTTGTATGCGTAAAAAGCCTTTGGAAATTAACATTATACAATCTACTAAAGTGTCCTAAATATTGATTTAAAGAATCAGGCAAATGTAACTTTAGCGAATCTTGTATTTTATAATACCCTTTGTCGTACATGTGCATGCCACAAAGTGTGGTTGATGCTACTTTAGTTACCGATGCTATATCGTAAACAGTTCGATTATTGACCTTCTGTTTCTGTAAGTAGGTGTGATAGCCAAACGATTTATTATAGAATACTTTCCCTTCCTTACTTGCGAACACTTGACACCCAGGTGTCACGCCTCCCCAAACTGCTTCTGCGGCTATCTTATCCATTTTCTTAAGAGAGTCCTTGGATATCCCGACCTCTTCAGGTATCGTATATGAGAGTCTTGTTTTTCTTGAACTAGAAACGATAAGGCTATCCAGAGTAACTAGCATTTTTCCATCAATAGCATTGCCTCCCATAATACCTTGGGCCAACAGTGCTAAATGCAAATCGTCATTGAGCCAACTTTGCACCACCACAGGAAGGTCTTGAAGCAGGAAAAGATTCGAGGGGTTACCCAAATTGATGACTATTGTTTTCTCTTTTTTACTGTGTGCTTTGACCTTTTCTGAAAAGACTTTTGCGCTATTCGAATCCAACTTCTGATTGTTTAGCACTATGATAGTAGGCGACTGATTGAAATTGCTTAGATTGAGATTATTGAGATTAGTCTTAACCTCCGATATTGTAGTGTACAATTGAATATCGGCTCGAAAATCTTTCAAACTACTCTTGCCAATATTTATATAACTCCATTTTTTTTCTGGATACGAACTTATAGGCAGCACCTTCTTGTCATTGCGCATCACGGTTAGACTTTTATACTTAGATTGATACAACAGCCCTTTTAGACTTACCGCTATTTGAGGTATAGTTTTAGCAGGCTTTTGTTGACTCAACAATTTTAACGCAATAGATTTGCGTACTTTATATTCTAATAGATCTGTTTGTATGAGTTTACTTGCTCCAATTTCTTT
>CAJYBK010000211.1 GCA_913064955.1 uncultured Flavobacteriales bacterium | reverse complement strand
ATTGGTGAATTGAGTCTTGGCCAATTTCTCATCGTAAATATCTAACCTGTGAGTGGTTAAGTTTAACCAGCCGTCAGGCATATTAACTAATACTTCTTTGATATAATTAATCATTTTACTCGCTTCCATAATTTCCTCAGTTTTGTGGGTTGCGAAGGTACAATTATAAGATGTATTTGGAAAGAAGTGAAGGAGGATTTATGTGTAGGAGTATTAAATTTTTTAGGCAGTTTATTTTTCCTTCTTCAACATTCTATTAACGACTACTTGCGCATCTTGGCAATATTTATCATCTCCTTTGAGCGTCCATTCACCTGTTTTGTCGATGTAATACTTGACAGTTTTCTCTATCACAGCGTCATAACCACCATAGGTGTCGAGCATGCTAATGACCTTTTTATCATAGTCCGCTTTGTCTAATTCACCTTCTAGTACCAATTTCCATTGTCTATTGATGCGTTTAGATTTCTCCTTTATAGCATTGTCTGCTTTAAAAGCCATTAAGAAAAGAGATAGTGCTTTTGCTTCTGGGGTTGGTTTTGTTGAATTGTTTGGCATAATGGATTTGATGTGTTCGTTAAGTGAAGACAAAAGTAATTAAATAGATCGAACCGAATCTACAGATATTGTAAATTGGCATCACCCAAGTTATTTCTTGCTGATTACTAGTTTATAATACCCTAGATAGCCTTTTTGAATCAAATATGGTCCAAAAAGTCCTGCACTCATTTGTTTGATCAACGCCATTGAAATCAATTTCATATTCAATAGAAGTTTCAATATTCGAGGATACTTAAATGCTTTGATTGCACCTCTCTGAAATGCTTTATAATTAGGTAGTACATTCTCAGAATAATCCTTGACTTCTTCAATTTTTAAATGCTCCAGTTTTGATGAGCTTTGCAATGCTCCTAAGTCTTGAAATTCAGTCATAGCGAATCCCCAAGATAATAATTGATAGGCTTGTTTCTCAAAAGTATCAGTTAGGGGAACTGCATCAGGTCGCACATAGCCGTCATAAATAATGATCTTTCCATTGGAACTGAGCCTTCTACTAATGTTGGCAATAACTTGAGCAACATCGGTAGAGTGACATAGAGTTTCTACAGCAAATATCACATCATATTGGTCTTCAAGATCAGCCATATTATCAAAGTCCATTTGTCGGAAAGTAATGTTGCTTAATTCCTTTGCATTGTTTTGAGCTTCTTTGATGTTGTTGGGTGTCAAATCTACTCCTGTAAATTTTACATTAGGATTTTTCTCTGCTAAGTAGGTTGAGTTAAATCCCATTCCACAGCCTAATTCTAGCACTTTTGAGAATCCATGTTCTTGGATTGTATTGTGAATGGAGTCCGCTTGGTATAACAACTTAGATGTATGAGAATCCTTGTTTGAAAATGAAATAGGAAGATGCATGGCGCCTTCCTTAGAATGAAACTTTTTATAAAAGAAAGCAGACTTGGAATAATAATCACTTACAACATTGTTAGATACTTCTTCTTTTTCCACTATTTCTTTGCCAGAAATGTGGTGAATTAACTTACAATATTTTTCTAATTCTTCGTGCTTCATTTGGGATCCTAAAAATAGGTAAGATTGGAATAATTCAAATAATCTAATTTAGAGTTCAAATATAACATTTAAAGCAGTTTGAGCTGGTAGCGGTGTTACGATTCAATAAATCTATATAAAATGGCTAGTGAAACAGGAGTAATTAAAAGAAACTTTATTTTCTAGAATAGCAAATTTTTCTAATTCCAACGAAAACTACAATCATCACAGAATAAAATAGAAAAAATGGTAGAATAAAATCTATCCATCCAGCCACAAGCATAAAAGCAATAGTCATTAATTGAAATCCCAAACCAAAAGAGGATACACTTGTCATCAACCACTTAGGCAGGATTTCACCATGTTGTGCATTCCGCTCCATGGCATATATGGTTTTGTCAAATACTCCGTAAAGTACTTTATATAAACCAAAAAGTATAGTCACGTGCTTCTGTTTTTCTCCCGGTAATGCCGTGGGAGTTTTATCTTCAAATATGCGACTGGTAGTATCTCCGTCAAATTGCTGTCTCAGAATAACATAGTAGTAATTGTACAGCGTGCCTTGTAATTGTAATCCGATAAATGCAGCAATACATAACCAAATAGGGGAGTCTGTAATATAACAAATGGTAATAAAAAATAAAGCATTCAATATAATGTCTGATACAGAATCTAAATACCGTCCGGTGTAAGATGGTTTTTGTTTTACCCTTGCCAATTCACCATCAGCGGCATCTAGAATGGACTTGAAAATTAGGAAAAAAGCAGCAAGCCAATAGTATTCTTGAAGCATGTAATATATAGAAATCAATCCAGAAATTACAAATCCAATGGTTACATGAATAGGCGTAAAAACTGTGTTTTTTAATGAGTATGCAATCAGTTTAGCAATTGGTCTACCATAGTCTGAAAGATCTATAAACTTATGTTCTTTTGGTAATTTTGACACACATTAAACTAGAGAATTATGTCATAGAATATACCACAACAACGGTAAATGTACTGTTAAAATTAATGAGAGCGTAAAGCTTTTAATAATTTTCCAATAAAAAATGAGTTACCTTTTGCTTTTGAGAGCAAATGATAACTCATTACTTATAAGTAGTGCTACTTGGGCTTTAAGATTCCTTCATCTATCAAAACCTGAAAGGAATCTTCCATGGTTTCTTTCATCGGTCTAAAGGTGATTCCTAATTCTTTTTTGATTTTTGAATTATCTGCGTTCCATGCGATATTCACATTGTTACGTATGAATCTTCTTGTAAAGAGTTTGTTTACCATTGGACCTACGAGCATCAATAACCATTTTGGAAGAGCCTTTTTAGGCAACGGAAATTTGTCACCATATTTAGGTAATAAAACTGTTCCCATTTCAAGGAAGTTGGTATTATGTGCAGAGGTAATATATCTTCCACTTGCAGCGGGAGTGTATCCTGCCAAGAAATGCGCATCTGCAACATCTCTTACATCTACCAAGCCTGCTCCTAATTTTGGGGCTCCCATTTTCATTTCGCCTCCACCTAGCATTCTTAAAATATTCACACTTTCTGAAGTTGCATTCTGTACGTTTAAGGCTGGTCCCAAAACAAGACTCATATTAATAGTGACTAAGTCCCATCTTTTTTGAGCTTTTTCTATCTCCCAAGCTTTCTTTTCTGCTAAAACTTTGGAGTAAGAATACGGCTGATAATCCAATGAAGAAGTGGTATTCCACATAGATTCTGTCAATTTACCCCCTGGAGCATTCACTGTTTCTATGGCGTCCGTATAGATAGCAGCACAACTACTTGTTACTACAACTCGTTTTACGGATGTTACTTCATTCGCTGATACAAGCACATTCTCAGTTCCTTTCACAGCCGGATCTACCAATTCTTTCTGAGGGTCTTTTACATCTGTAGTAAAAGGAGACGCAGTATGATAAACCAATTCGCAGCCTTCCATTGCCAATTTATAAGATCCTTGATCCAATAAATCTCCTTTGAAGAATTTGATTGTGCCTTTAGAATTGTCCGCCAATTCTTTGAGATGTTTTATTTTTTTTTCATTGCTGGGATCACGAACAGCTGCGTGAACCGTAATTCCTTCGTCCAGTAATTTCTTTACCAACCAACTAGCCACATATCCGTTAGCTCCTGTTACCAATACTGGTTTTGTCTTATCTATTTGAGTCATATTTGAGTTTGTTTTAGCTCTGTTTGCAAAGATATGCTTTGAATTTGCTACAAACCACTATAGTCTGAATAATAAAAACACTGTTAAATCTGAGCAATAAATTGCTTGTTCCTATTGTAAGCGTCTTCAGATGGTGTCATCAGTAATCCATTTGATAGCCGGTGGAGCAACATAATTTTGCATTTTATGTAGCAATTCATCCACATTGTCACTTACTAGGACTAAATCATGATCTGATGCTTTCATAAATCCTTTATCTGCCATAGTCTTTAGCATAGTAATTAAGGCGTCATAATAACCGCCTATATTTAACAGTCCAATAGGTTTTTGATGTAGTCCCAATTGAGCCCATGTCATCATTTCGAAAAACTCTTCCAAAGTTCCCAATCCACCTGGCAAGGAAATGACTCCATCACATAAATCGTTCATCTTCATTTTTCTTTCATGCATTGAATCAACAATGATTAGTTCAGTTAAGTTGGTATGGGCAATTTCTTTTGTTTTTAAAAATTTGGGAAGCACGCCAATCACATTTCCGCCTTGTTTTAACGCTCCGTTGGCCACAGCCCCCATCAATCCAATGTCTGCTCCTCCGTATACTAAACCGATTTTATGTTTGGCTAAAGTTGCACCTAGTAAACTAGCGTTTTCTTCAAATTGGGCATCCGTTCCTAAACTGGAGCCGCAAAAGACGGTAATGTTGTTCATTTTAATTTTTAAAGATTATTTACTTTGAAGGAACAATATAATGTTTCAATGCTGCTTCACTCAACTCCTTCACTTTTTCGGACCAATTTATTAAAATAATTTGTTGCGCTTCATAATCTGCTTCATAAGGGCCGCAAGTAATTTTTAGTTCTGTAGTTTTTGTTTCCTCATCTTCTATTAGTAAAAATTTCTCTGTATAATTTAAAAAATCATAATCATTTTGAACATAATAGCAACCATATAAATTTCCAGCAAATGAAGCGGTTGTAATTCCAGGAAGGGAGTAGTGGTAGTTAACATTGGTAGCTTTTCTCCAATCGGACTGTAAACTGTTTTTTGAATCAAAAATAGGTTGCAGAGTGGCAGCATTCTCCGTCTGAGTGAGTATTTTCCAAATTTCGTCTTGAGTAGCATTAATGGTTATGGTATGCGTCACAAATTTTGAAGTGGGTATTTTATCAATTTCTTCATCAGATAGAAAGTTTACTTCATCAAGTCTGGCAGTTCCATTGCCTCCATTCAAATATCTAAATCCGACAATTGAGTCATTGTCGATGTTTAAAGCTTGAATAATTATGATTATATCTTCTCGGTTGGTGTTGTAATTATAAATGCTTGCTAATTTAGGCATGGTCATATCCAATGGTCTGGCATTGGGATATTTTTCTAGATCAACATTAATTAAAGAGGCTTCTGTTTGAGTTTCTTTTGGAGTAGCCAATCTTCCATTGATTACAGGGACACTTTTCCAATTGGCAATGTCCACAGCAGGAAATCCATTCAAGTTATCTGGACAATACCATCCACCATATTGATGTGGCTCTGATTTGTTAATTTCGGTTGCTGAAGTAGTAGTTTCGTTTTCAGTGGACTCTATTGCTTTGTTTTCCTGGGAACAATTAGTCAATGTAATTAAACTAGATATAATAAATGTGTTCAGTGTTTGAAATCTCATGTGAAGTGCTTTTGTAGATTGTAAAAGTAGGGCGAGATAACTGTTTGACTCATTTAAAAATGTTAAATAATGCGAAATACCAATTAGGTAAGACTCATTTAGTAATGTCGGTATTAGTAATCTTATCAATCATTCCTTTAAAAATAAAGCCATGAAACGGTAAAACTGAATACCAATACATTCTACCTTTCAATCCTAAAGGTCTAAAAGTTGCTGTTTGAATTAATTTGTTGTCAACTATTCTAAATTCAAGCCAAGAATCACCGGGTAATTTCAATTCTGCAACTACGAACAGTCTTCCTTCGT
>CAJYBK010000210.1 GCA_913064955.1 uncultured Flavobacteriales bacterium | reverse complement strand
TAGAAAGCCTCTTTAGATAGTCCTAATTGCAAGCAGACGTTCAAAGCACCAGCTAGATTTTGCAAGTTGTGGTTGCCAAAAATTTCTAAAGGATATTCTTTCTCATCGTCTTGCAAATAGGTAATACCATTTTCAATTCTATTGGGATGTGTGCCATAAGGCAGTTGCTTCACATCTGCTCTGGCACTGGAGCAAACTTTTTTTACGTTTTCATCCAAATCGCAAAAGGTGATAAATCCATTCGGTTCAATTTTGTCTACAAATATCTGGAACTGCTCTACGTAGTTCTCAAAAGTGGGAAAAACATTGATGTGGTCCCAAGCGATTCCACTCATCAATGCAATATTTGGTCTGTATAAATGAAATTTAGGCCTCCTATCAATTGGAGAAGAAAGGTATTCGTCACCTTCTACAACCGCTATTTTAGCATCTTTCGTCAATTTAACCATACATTCAAATCCTTCCAACTGTGCGCCAACCATGTAATCATGGTCGATGTTATTTTGATTAAGCACATGAAGAATCATGGAAGTAATGGATGTTTTACCATGACTTCCTCCTATAACAACTCTGGTTTTGTCCTTGGTTTGCTCGTAGATATATTCAGGGTAGGAAAAGATGTTCAGTCCTAGTTCCTGTGCTTTCAGAAGCTCTGGGTTATCTATTCTAGCATGCATTCCAACAATAATAGCATCAATACTGTTAGTGATTCTATCAGGGCTCCACCCAATTGCTGAAGGGAGTAATCCGTATTTATTTAGTCTTCCTTTCGATGGTTCGAATATTTCGTCATCAGAACCTGTGACTTCTTCTCCCTTAAGATGTAATGCAATAGCTAAGTTGTGCATGGCGCTTCCGCCAATAGCGATAAAATGAACTTTCATAGTATTTATTTGAAATACTAAATTACTTCCAAAGATCCATGGAAAACGTATGCAGTGTGTATAATTATAAACGGCTAATTGTTGGGCAAAGTTGTCTTTAGAAACTTTCGCAAGCTGCTCTTAATTGCTTTATAAATTCTTCCTCAGTGAAAATACTATCTGAAATAGCCTTGTCAAAATCTTCATTTAAAGATTTGGTTTGTTTTTTTAATTCGTCTAAAATTTCTTTATCAGATTTGGCGGCCTCTTTTTCGATGCTCAATTCACAAGCGCAATCTACCGCATCCTCAATCGTAGCAAAGGAGCAGTCGCGCTTTTCTCCGCAAGAGATAAGTATAAATATAGAAAGCAATAAGAAGTAGTATTTCATAGGTTATAGTTGATGTTACAAAGTTACCTAATTTATATAAAACAAAGCAACCTTCGTTGTTAAGTAACGTCAAAGCATAAGTTTGACAAACTTTAAATATCTTTACGTAACTAATTAAAAGTAATTGCGTTAAGGTAAGTTCAAAAAAAATAATGAAAATGAAATTAAAATCGATAATTGTAGGAGGAATGTTGGCAATATTTGCCTTAGGTTTTGTAGCAGCAAAAAGCACAGGGACAAAATCAAAAGTAGGATATATCAATACCAATGAGTTGTGGGCAGCAATGCCAGAGAAAAGTGCTGCAGATGAGAAGTTGAAAGCGATGGAGACAGAAATGGTAACTTACCTGCAAAACGAACAAAAGACATTGCAACAAGGGGTCGTAGCTTACCAAAAAGATAGTGCCAACATGTCTGATTTAGTAAAAAAACAAACTTATAATAAGTTGGTGCAACAACAAGAAAGTTTACAAAAGTTGCCAGAAGAGGCAAATAAAGAATTAATAGCAAAACAAGAAGAGTTGTATAAACCTATAAGAGAAAAAATGCAAACAGCCATTGATCAAGTTGCCGCTGAAAACGGTTATGACTATATAATGGATGCTGCTTTTGGAAACTTAGTTTACAGCAAAAATAAGGAAGACGATATTTTACCGTTGGTTAAATTGAAGTTGGATTTGAAATAGGATTCCAATTGTGAATTAAATTGTTGTAGTTTGTTGAGTTAAAATGTTGTATTATAGCGTACTAAAACTTTTGTTATGAAGGAAAAAATAAAGTATTTTACTTTAGTAATTATAGGCATGTTGAGTTCATCCTGTTTTTTTGGACAAGACATATCTATTAAAAGTGACAGTGTAAAAGTTGGTATTTATTCGGAATCTATTTCTAATCACAGAGATGTAAATGTTAGAATAAACAAATCTCCAATGGATTCTTTGATTGGTTCAAAATTGTTGCCTAATCAAATTATGTTTACACATGACTTTGAAAGGGTATACGTTAGAGAGTTAGAATTAATTAACAATAGGAAGAAATGAAATTAGCATTAGTTTTCAGTTTAATTTCGTTTTACTGTGCATTTGCACAAGTAACACAGACCTTTACAACTTCAGGTTCTTTTACAGTGCCTACTGCATGTGGCGGAGTTACTTCTCTTTCCATTGAGTGCTGGGGAGGTGGAGGAGGCGGTGCAGGAGATGGTAATACAGGGGCGTCAACAGGAGGTGGCGGAGGAGGTGGTGGATATTCTGTCGGAGTTATTGCGGTGGTGCCAGGTCAAATAATCCCTTTCACTGTTGGAGGTGGCGGAGCGGCAGGTGCTAATACTAGTGGTGCAGGTGGTGCAGGTGGTGCCACAACTTTTTTGACGGTAAGTGCAAATGGTGGTGCTGGAGGTCAACCAACAAATGGTGCTGGAGGCGCTGGAGGTACAGGTAATGCCGGTAATGGAATGCCTGGAAGTTCAGGAGCTAATAATGCGTCCGGTTCAGGGGGCGCTGGAGCTGGTTCAGGAGGGAATGGAGGATTAAGTCGAACTGTTGATGCGGATGGTATGGCTGGTGCTGCTCCTGGTGGAGGAGGCAGTGGAGGTAATTGTACTGCTAATCCAAGAAATTCAGGAGGGGCTGGTGGTAGCGGAATGATATCAATTACTTACACTTTTACACCAACTATAGGTTGTGGTCCTTGCGCTGCAATACCAATAACAACTTTTCCCTACACTTATTCCGGTAATACAACTACATCTTCTAATGATATGACAGGAGGATGTTGGGGTAATTTTGCAGGAACTACCGGAGGAGCAAATGATGACTTTTTTACCATTACCGTGGGTGCAGATTCTTATTATTCCATGTCTTTGACAGCTACGGATCCTACCATGATAATCGATATTGCAGTATTGTCTGCTCCGAGTTGTTCAGGCCCATTTACTTGTATGTCGGATGGCTCTTGGGCCGGAGGTTTACAAACATCAGTGTTGGGGTCAGGAACATCTTCAGCAGACTCACCTTGCAGGTCAGTGAGGTTTACAACTGCTGGTACCTATTACATAAAAATTGATGCAGATGCTGGAGATAATGGTCCTTACACCCTAAATGTTGATCAATATGTCCCAACCGCTTTGCCAAGTGGCGGTGATGGCTGTGCGAATGCAGCAGGTTTATCTGATGGTATTCCTTTGGATGTTAGTATGAATAATTGTAATAGTACTACTGCAACAGATGACCCTTTAAATACGCTAATATGTGCAGGTAGTTTAGAAAATACTACTTGGATGGAATTTCAAAGTGATGGTGGAGGTTCACCTGTGACTGTTAGTGTAACTGGTGTAACTTGTACTCCAGGGTATGCAGCAAATGTCGGGCCGCCAGTGGGAGTTGGGTATTATGGCGCTTCAGGCCAATTTGGAATTTTTACTTCTAGTACAGATGCATGTGGAGGGACGTATACTCAAGCGGATCCAAATGGTTGTCAAAGTATTGCTACAGCAGCAACTTATGCTACAACATTGCCTAACGCTACTCCTACAACCTACTTTTTAGTAATGGACGGAAATGGTGGAGCAGAATGCGACTTTACAATGGAAGTTACTAATGTCATCGCATTACCTGCGGAATTAGTATCTTTTAGGGGAAGACAAGAAATTGAAAACAACGAATTATTATGGGAAGTAGCAGCAGAGAGTAATTTAAGTTATTATAGCTTGGAAAGTTCCGCTAATGGCGCTGACTTTAAGTCAATCGCTAATATCCCTGCTGTTGGTAATTCTTCAGAAAACTTGTTTTATTCATTTTCGGATTTTGAATATCATTTACCTAGATCATTCTATCGCTTAAAAATGGTAGATTATGATGGCCAGGAAAAATATAGTAACTCTGTTGTTATGGATAGAACTTCTGAATTAGTAGGTATAGAGGTATTGATTTACCCTAATCCATCTGAGGGATTGTATAGTTTTGATTCTTTTTTAAGTGAAGATCAAACTGTATCTTACAAGGTGCTAACGAGTCTTGGTCAAGTGGTTTATAATCAAGAATATGAACTGATTAAAGGAAAAAACTCTATGCAAGTTGATTTGTCTAACTTGGCAGATGGAATTTACTATGTAGAAGTAAGCTCAGAAACAGAAAAGAAAACAATACAGTTAATCAAACAATAGAAGTTTGAATCTAAAACGACATGGCATACTATTTATTTTAGTTTTATTCTTGCTGTCATGCAGGAAGGAGCAGCCAGAGGAACCACTTCCAATAGTTGAACAGAACCAAAAGTTTGAGGCTTTTAATATTGATAATTCTGGATTAAGCAGTAATAACGTTTCTTGTCTTACTCAAGTTCAAAATCAAATTTGGATCGGCACTGATCAAGGAGTTAGCGTTCTAGAAGGTAGCA
Source organism: uncultured Flavobacteriales bacterium (assembly GCA_913064955.1). GTDB lineage: Bacteria > Bacteroidota > Bacteroidia > Flavobacteriales_D > Parvicellaceae > Parvicella. The sequence continues at coordinate 1,077 of CAJYBK010000210.1, read as the reverse complement.
ATTGGACTACATTCAATATGTCCAACACGTCATTGCCCAGTAATAAAATCAATGCAATTTTCGTTTCTAATTCGGGAATTATCTGGATGGGTACAGATCAAGGATTGGTAAAATATGATGGCTTAAATTGGTCCGTTTTCAATATTTCTAATTCTGGTATTCCTGCCAACAAAATAAGGAGTATTACGGAAGATGCTACCAATAAACTTTGGATTGGCACTTTTTCAGGAGGAGGTTTAGCAAGTTATGATGGTGCAACATGGACTGTTTATACTCCTTCTAACTCAGGATTGCCAAACAATTCTGTAGCAGCTCTAGCTGTGGATGATAATAATGTCATTTGGATTGCAACAGCAGGTGGCTTAACCTCTTTTGATGGTGTTAATTGGAATACCTTTAATCAATCCAATTCTGGCCTTCCTAATAATACACTGTATTCTTTGGAATTCGATAGTCAGAATCAATTATGGATTGGAAGTAATGGTGGATTAACAATGTTTGATACACAAAATTGGATTACATACAATAGTCAAAACTCACCTCTTCCAAGTAATTTGGTGCGTCCTGTTATGCTCGAAACGCAAGGTAAAGTTTGGATCGGGACCAATGGAGCAGGAGTGGTTCAAAAAACAGATAATGATTGGACGATATTAAATACAAATAACTCCAATTTATCAGATGACAACATCACAGATTTGGCTTTAAGACTTACTGGGCAATTGTGGGTTTCTACTTCTAATCAGGGAGTTATGAGATTTGCCCCTTGATTTTCATCTTTCTTTTTTACGTTTTCATACTTCACTTAAGTACTTTTGTCATACGAAGGGTGTTTTTTTATTTTTTTTACATTAACTTTCGATGAATAGACTTAAAAGTCTGACAAGTGGTATTTAAAATTCATGTTGATGAAAATAGTATTGGGTTACATTGTTGTTATTTTATTGAGCGGAGGGGTTTTTGCTCAAAATAACGCTTTAGTTATTAGGAATAATGCTTTTGTGGTGCTTAACGGTGGAACTGCAGGTGCTGAGGCGGTGATGGTAATTAATCAGAGTAATCCTAGTGGTATTATTACAT
>CAJYBK010000209.1 GCA_913064955.1 uncultured Flavobacteriales bacterium | reverse complement strand
TAATTAAAAGGATGGTATTTGTCAATAACTTCCTTCAAATATGTACGGTCTAAATGCGTATAAATCTCCGTTGTAGTAATAGATTCATGACCCAGCATTTCTTGTACCGCCCTCAAGTCTGCTCCCCTTTCAACCAGATGAGTAGCAAAGGAATGCCTAAAAGAATGAGGTGAAATTTTCTTTTTGATTCCCGTTTTGATTACCAAATTTTTGATGATTGTAAATATCATCACTCTCGTAAGTTGCTTTCCTCTTCTATTTAAGAATACAAAATGCTGATGACTTGGATCTGCTTTGACATGAACTCTAATTTCATGAATATATAGTTTCAAATGCTTTGCTGCCATATCACTAAAAGGAACAATTCTCTGTTTGTCACCTTTCCCTATGACTCTCAGAAAGCCTTCGTCCCAATAAATATCTTCAAGTGAAAGGTTCACTAGTTCGCTTACACGAAGACCACTACCATAAAGCACTTCAATGATAGCCACATTTCGTTCACCTTCAGGGGTGCTTCTATCAATATTCTCCAATAATAATTCAATCTCTTCAACCGACAAAGTATCAGGTAGTTTCCTAGCTAGCTTAGGTGATTCTAATAAAGAGGAAGGGTCTAAATCTATAATTTCTTCAAGAATTAGAAATCCAAAAAACGCCTTTATACCTGAAATTATTCTGGACTGAGAACCTGCAGACAACCCTAAATTGTGTAACCAATGAATAAACTCTTGTAGATCTGGATGTCTAACTTCAGCTAGACTTAACTTTTTTGCTGAAATTTCAGTAAAGAATTGAGCCAACTTATCTACATCTCTAAGATATGCCTCTACGGTATTTTTTGAAAGAGACCTTTCTAATTGTAAGTAGGACTTAAATCCATTAACATAACTATTCCAAGTACTCAAGTGATTAAATTTGATGTTGTATTGTCAAATGTAATAATAAACATCCGCGAAAACAGTTAATTTCAAGACATTAATCCACAGTTTCTTTTTAACTTTGCGTCACTATGAATTACGGCACCGCTGCATATTATACCCTTGGTTGTAAACTTAACTTTTCGGAGACAAGCACTATTGCTGAATCTCTTAACAAAGAAGGCTTTGCAAAAGTGAACTTTGACGAAGGTGCAGATGTTTATGTAATAAACACTTGTTCAGTGACGGAACAAGCAGACAAAAAATGTAGAAATATAGTTCGAAAAGCACTTTCTTACAATCCAGATGCTTTTATTGCTGTTATAGGATGCTATGCACAATTAAAACCTGAGGAAATAGCTCAAATTGAAGGAGTTGATATAGTGCTAGGGGCCAATGAAAAATTTAATATTCTCGATTATTTGTCTGACTTATCCAAAAAAGAGTCTACTCAAATTGAGAATGAAGAAATCAAACACACCAAAGAATTTGTCCCTGGCTTTAGTAATGGGGATAGGACCAGATCATTTCTCAAAATTCAAGATGGTTGTAATTATTTTTGTGCATTTTGCACTATTCCTTTAGCAAGAGGAAGAGGCAGGAACGCTACCATTGCTGACACCGTTGCTAAAGCAAAAGAACTTGCATTAACAGACGTGAAGGAAGTTGTACTAACAGGTGTAAACATTGGTGATTTCGGATATGGTACAGAAGAAAACTTCTATCAATTGATTCAAGAGTTAGACAAAATTGAAGGAATTGAAAGGTATCGAATCAGTTCTATCGAACCCAACCTATTATCTGATGAAATCATTGAGTTTGTTGCAAAAAGCAAAAGATTTGTTCCTCATTTTCATATCCCGCTACAGAGTGGCAGTGACATTTTACTAGAAAGTATGAGAAGAAGGTACAAAACCGACTTATATAGAAGTAGAATTGAAAAAATTAAAACATTAATGCCTGAGTGCTGTATAGGTGTGGATGTTATTGTTGGATTCCCTGGAGAAACAGACGAAGAATTCAATAAAACATATAACCTACTTACTGAATTAGATATTTCCTATTTGCATGTTTTCACTTATTCAGAGAGAGACAATACAACCGCTTTGAGATTACAAGGCGTAGTACCGGTTCCAAAGAGAAAAGAAAGAAATAAAATGCTGACTATTTTAAGTGCTAAAAAGAAAAGGGCTTTTTATGAATCACAGGCAGACAGAACAGACAAAGTTGTTTTCGAAGCATCTGAAGACAATGGAATGATGTATGGTTTTACAAAGAACTACTTAAAAGTTAAAACACCTTTCAATCCTTTAATGATTAATCAATCTTCGACTGTTAAGTTATTGGAGTTAGATAGAGATGGTGTTTATAAAATTGAATTTACAGAAGAAAAAATGATTACCCAATCCTTACTTGGTTAAAACATGATTATGGCTAACAAAGATTACGACAGACTAGTTACAGAGAGAATAAACCAATATAATGGTCACATTATTGCCAAAAATGGACAAGATAAATTGGGAGTGGATTATATAGATCTAAACGGATTTGCTTTTTTACAATTCACCATCTTTACGGCCACAACAGTAAAAACTTTGAAGGGATGTAATGTGAAACTTATATGCGCTAGCTCTCAACATGAAATTCAAAGCGATACAGATGAAATCGAATCGGATTTCTCCCACGAGTTAAACACGGGTATTCTTGATTTTGACATCGATCTTGAAGATGAATTTGAAGGGTTTTTATTTGAAAATGAAGTTACTCAAATACAGTTTAACTTCGAAAAAACAATTTTTGAGTTCAATGAAATAAACTTAGATTTATTAAGCAAAGTGGTTGCAGGTGAATTCAACGTTTATCTGGAAGAAGAAGAGTAATTATAAGTCTGTCTCAGCCAATTCAACTATCGATTCATCCATTGCTTTCATTTTGGTAGCTAAAACTGGTAATCCTACTATTTGTCTATAAATATTTAACAAGTTATATTTTTGAGATTCCACCGAATATTTTTCTACAACTGTTTCTCTTCCTTTAGCCCCTATTTGATTTCTTAACTCAGGGTTATCTATCAGCCTACACAATACCTCAAACCACTCCTGCTCTCCTATTGGAATAAAGCCATTCTTCCCGTTTTCAATTATATCCGTATTCATACCCACCGCACTCATTACAGCAGGTTTACCAACAGACATGTACAACAAACCTTTCATACCACACTTTCCTTTTGTCCAAGGATCTTCATCCAAAGGCATTACACCAATATCAATACTATTAAAAAGTTCGACCTCTTTGGAGTTATCCCAAGCTTCGCCAATAATACCTAATTTTTCATTACTATAAGTAGGATCTCCAATTACTTTAAAAGCTATAGCATCTCCGTACTTTTCTTTAAGTTTCTGGTATACATTTACCACTAACTCAAAATGCTTTACGGTGGTGTGACTTCCTACCCATCCTATTACTACTTGTTGCTTATTACTCTCAATAGGCACATATTTATTACAATCTATAGTAGATGGGATAACTGCAACATTTGGATTATATTTTTTGGCATAATCTGCCAAGTATTGATTTCCTGCAGTTACGTATTTACATAAAGGCAAGATGCTTTTTATCTTATCAGAGCTCTTTAAAAAAGACAACCACTTGTTACCGTTGGAAACATCCTTAACCCAAATGGCATCGTCAAAGTCAAAAATAATAGGAACACCTGTATTAGCAATTTTCTTTTCAAATCGAATGCCTCTAGTCAATAATGCCTCTCTGTATATCAGAACAGCATCAAAATCTTTAATTCTGGCTAAATCCTCACGTCTTTTTTTGAAAGACCTCAACGCGATTTTAAATTTCTCCCAGTAATTACCTGTTGAATATAAGGTGATATCATCTTTTTCATCCAGTAAATTAGATAATTCACATTCAATACCATTTTTTTGAAACCATTCGAAATATTGCTCAAATCGATATCTCTGTCCAGGAGACCGATCTAATCTATGATGCGCTATAAATAATACTTTCTTCAATAGTTATACTTTCAATTTGTAAAAATAAAACATTTATTGCTTAAAATCCTCAACAAATGTGATATTCCGAATTATCCCAATGATATTAATCTAAAAATCAATTACAAGTTTTACATTTGCACTAATGAGATTACTTCCAACAGGAAATACGCCAAGATGGGTTATATTGACCGTAGACATGCTACTTTGTATTGTGGCCTTGTTTCTTGCTTATGCTATTCGATTTGACTTTGTTGAGCCTAACGAAATTCAAATGAAAAATGAGTGGGAGGTTCTAAAATATGCGTTTCCGGTCTATCTGCTCGTAAGGTTCGTTTCTTTTTACTTAAGTAAAACTTACTCTGGTATTATAAGGTTTACAAGTACACAAGACGCCAAAAGAATTTTTCTAACTCTAGGAATTGGAACCATTGCATTTGTTGTGATATCAGTAATTAGACACAGTTTCTTGGACGGTTACTTTTTATTGCCAGTATCTATTCTAATACTCGAATTTATTCTGACTTTTTTCCTTTTGATATCCATGCGAGTTAGTATCAAGTTACTTTATTTGGAACAAAACAAGTCGCGAGGTGCTACCAAAAACATTATCATTTACGGAGCCGGAGACATGGGTATGGCTACTAAAAAAATTCTGGAACAAGACACAGAAGCACTTTTTAATATAATCGGTTTTATAGATGACAATGCTAGTTTACACGGTAAATTTATAGAACGGACGCCCATTAAGTCTTATAAGCAATTAATAGAATGGAATAATAAAAAGGAAATAGATTCGGTAATTATCGCCATAAAATCGCCCAGACCAGCATCTAAAAGTAAAATTATTGACCTTTGTTTAGACTTAGATATTGACCTTCTTACTGTACCTCCTTTGGAACAATGGATGAATGGTGGTTTTACCAGTAAGCAAATTAAGAAGGTAAAAATTGAAGATTTGTTAGGTCGAGATGAGATCAAATTGAACATTGAAAACATTACAACTTACATTCAAAATAAAACTGTAATTATAACAGGAGGTGCCGGCTCTATAGGGAGCGAAATTGCAAGACAAGTGATACAATTCCAACCTAAAAAGTTAATTCTATTAGACCAAGCGGAAAGTCCACTTTATGATTTAAGTAATGAACTTGCTGATCGTTTTTCAAATGCTGATTTTGAATTAGTCATTGCCGATGTTAGTAACGAACAACGAATGAGAAACGTTTTTGAGCATTTTCAACCTCAAATCGTGTTTCATGCTGCGGCCTACAAACATGTTCCTATGATGGAAAACAACCCTGCTGAGGCTATTAAAGTTAACGTGGGTGGTAGTAAGATTTTGGCTGATTTGAGTAATGAGTTTAAGGTGGAATCTTTCGTAATGATAAGCACTGACAAAGCGGTGAACCCAACCAATGTTATGGGAGCATCAAAACGTATTGCAGAAATATACATTCAAGCTTTGAGCAAACATTCTAGTACAAAGTATACTACTACTCGATTCGGCAATGTGCTAGGCACCAAGGGTTCTGTGATTCCTCTTTTTAGAAGACAAATTGAAAACGGGGGGCCTATCACGGTAACTGATGAAAGAATCACGAGATTCTTTATGACCATTCCAGAGGCTTGTCAATTGGTTTTGGAAGCAGGAACAATGGGTAATGGCGGAGAGATATTTGTTTTTGACATGGGAGAAAGCATTAAAATCATTGATTTAGCAAAAAAAATGATCAAACTTTCAGGACTTGAAATCAATAAAGATATTTCAATCAAAATTACCGGTTTGAGACCAGGCGAAAAACTGTATGAGGAATTACTCACTAATGAAGAAAATACAAT
>CAJYBK010000208.1 GCA_913064955.1 uncultured Flavobacteriales bacterium | reverse complement strand
TCTTCAGAGATCTCATCCAATTCACCTTCTACCATCATCACTGAATCGGCAGAAGCACCGATCATCATATCGATATCTGATTCTGCTAATTGAGCTCTGCTAGGGTTGATGACAAATTCACCATTTACTCTGGCGACACGTGCTTCAGAAATCGGACATTCAAAAGGGAAATCACTTAATTGTATGGCAGCAGATGCAGCTAAACCAGCCATAGATTCAGGCATAACGTCATCATCATGAGACATTAACTGTATCATCACCTGAACTTCTGCATGATAATCATCTGGGAACAACGGTCTCATTGCTCTATCTACAATTCTCATTGTAAGAATCTCTTCGTCAGAAGGTCTTGACTCTCTTTTTAGGAATCCTCCTGGGAATCTACCAACAGAAGCGAACTTCTCTTTGTAGTCAATTGTAAGTGGTAAGAAATCTACATCATCCTTAGCATCTTTACTTGAAACAATAGTTGCAAGCAACATTGTGTCTCCCATCCTAACAACAACAGCACCATCGGCTTGTTTTGCTAATTTACCTGTCTCAATAGAAATTTCTTTTCCATTAGGCAAGGTCATTTTTTTGTTTACTATATTCATTATTTGTTTTGTTAAGCCTTCCTTAATTCTTCAGGGGAAGACCGTGATTTATATTTAATTTTTAGCAAAAAGGGACCATTACGCATTGCGCAACAGCCCCCTCTAATACATTTATTGCTCTAACTTTTTGAGCAAAGGAATTACTTACGTATTCCAAGTTCTTTGATAATTGCTCTATATCTTTCGATATCAACTTTAATCAAATAGTCTAATTGTCTTCTTCTTTTACCAACCAATTTCACAAGCGCTCTTTCAGTAGCGAAATCTTTTCTGTTCACTTTTAAGTGCTCAGTCAAGTGAGAAATTCTGTGAGTAAATAGAGCGATTTGCCCTTCTGGTGTTCCTGTGTCCGCTTCGTTTTTGTTGTGCTTAGCGAAAATTTCTTTTTTTACTTTTTCTGTCAAATACATTGTACAATACTTTTAGTGATTGATATGCGATTAATTAATTTCGAATGCAAAGGTAAACTTTATTTTTAGATGATTGCTAACAGACGAAATATTTTATTTTTAGTTACTCCTATTCTCCCAATTAGATTTCTCATCAGAAGGTGCATAGTTAGCTGTTTCTTCATTGTTAGATAAGAAATAATTATTCATTAATGCCGCTACTTCCAGCATATCCTTATCATTAACATCCAAAACTGATGTATCAGAAAAATAATGCTTCACAAAATGTGTATCAAAATCCCCACTTACAAACGCTTCGTGATTAATGGCGTACTTGCAAAAACTCATAGTGGTCTGGATTCCTACAATATCAAAATCTTCAATTGCCTTGGTCATTTTTCTAATTGCGGTTGCTCTATCTTCTCCCCAAACTACCAATTTAGCAATCATCGGATCATAATAGATGGGAATTTCCATTCCTTCCTCAAAACCGTCATCAACTCTAACACCATCTCCTTCAGGTCTTTTATACACTTCCAATGTTCCAATATCTGGCAAGAAGTTGTTCTTTGGATCCTCTGCATAAACTCTTACTTCTAATGCATGACCATTTATTTTCAAATCTTCTTGCGTAAATGCTAATTTCTCACCTCGTGCAACTTTTATTTGTTGCTCCACCAAATCAACGCCAGATATCATTTCAGACACTGGATGTTCTACTTGGAGTCTTGTATTCATTTCCAAGAAGAAGAACTCTCCATTTTCATATAAAAACTCAACTGTCCCAGCTCCATAATAATCACAAGCGCGTGCTACATCGCACGCTGCCTTACCCATTGCTTCTCTTAACTCTGGGGTAAGAACTGCAGATGGCGCTTCTTCTATCACTTTTTGGTGTCTTCTTTGAATAGAACATTCCCTTTCGAAAAGGTGTAATATATTACCATGTTGATCGGCCAAAATTTGAATCTCTATGTGACGAGGAGACCCGACATATCTTTCGATAAAAACAGCTCCGTCTCCAAATGCCGAAATTGCTTCACTAACCGCCATATCCATTTGCTCTACAATCTCTTCTGGATTTGCTACTATCCTCATTCCTCTACCTCCACCTCCAGCAGAAGCTTTTATTAGAATTGGATAACCAATTTCTTTAGATTTTTTCAAAGCTAAAGGAATGTCTGTAATGGCTTCATCTATTCCCGGTACCATAGGAATACCGTATGACTTTACTGCGGCTTTAGCAGCCAACTTACTTCCCATTAATTGCATTGCTTCAGGTGATGGACCAATAAAAGTTATACCCGCTGCCGTAACTTTCTTTGTAAATTCTGCATTTTCACTTAAAAAACCATAACCAGGGTGGATACCATCCACTTCCAATTCTTTACAGATTTCAATAATTTTATCTCCAAGCAAGTAACTCTGCGCACTAGGTGGTGGTCCTACACAAACTGATTCATCTGCAAACTTCACAAATGGTGCATTTGCATCTGCTTCTGAAAAAATGGCAACAGTTTTTATTCCCATTTTTCGACATGATTTCATCACTCTTAATGCTATCTCTCCCCTATTGGCTACTAGAATTTTTTTCATCCTTGAATAAATTTATCTTGTAAAGATAATACTTAGGTTGAAAACTGGCCCCTAATTTTAATCCTAGGGAATTAAAAAATAAAAATTTTGGTTATTGATTGAAGCTCTACTCTCCAGATAACTGTTTGGCTTCTTCCAATGAAATCTCAGTACCGTCTTTAAATGCTTTAATTTCGGCTACAGAAACACCTCTAGAAGTGAATTTCTTCAGAACAACTTCCGATTCAGAGAATTTAGTTTTTTCAGCGGTATAATAAGTTTCGTCTCCATTATCCTCAATGACTTTCACAACACCTTCATCCTTTAAATCAACGAAAGTTATTGCTCTGGCATCTGGCACTTCACCTTGGTACGTTCCTAAATAAATTTTATAAATCACTCCCGAATCCTTTGAAGCTAATTTCTCCCCTTGTTTAACGATGCTAACATCTTCAACCCCATTCTCTAAATATAAATCAATTACTTTCTGTGCATCTTCTTGACTTGAAAAATTACCTACATAATAACGCTGAAATTCATCGTTCTGTTCGATATTGACTGTAAATTGATATACCATTAACATTGCATTAGCTATGCTAGTTGGTATCTCACCTTTATAAGATCCTAAATCAACTTGATACTCTCCAGCTGCGTCAATCTCAACATCAGAAACATCCGTTGGTTGTGCCGTTCCTGACGATTGCAATTGTTTTAAATTTCCATTCGCATCTGCTGCAAAAACACTTTCGCCTTGTTCAGCAATTAATTGTTTCGCTTTAACCAATGATATTTTCTCTCCATCATAATAAGCAGTTACGAAGGCATCAGTATTTCCAAGAGAAACAACCTCATCTTTTCTAACCACTGCATCATTTACCGATTGATAAATTCCGGTTGAGTATTTATATAAATTACCTATAAACTTAGTAACAAGAGGCGAAATGTTAAAGACATCTGCTGCTTGGATTGGTCTAGAGAAAGCCCCAATCTGTACAGTGTAGTATAATCCTTTTATTTTATCAGCATCCTTAGTCTTAGCGGTACCTTCGCCTAAATTAACATCCACATCGTTAACATCTGTAGTATTATTTGCAGTATTATCAGAAGTGTTATTTGCAGTATTATTTCCAGTGTTGTTTCCTGTGTTATTCGCTGTATTATTATCTACAACATCGGAAGTGTTATTACCTCCATTATTGTTTTGGTTCGTAGCATTGTCTGTTGTGTTGGCTGCTATATCTGCGGTACCAGCACCAGCTTGTATATTTCTTGCCTCAGCTAATGTGATTCTTTCTCCATTATAAACAGCTACCACAAATGCATCACTATATCCCAATCCTCGTATTTCATTTTTAGCATCATTTGCAATAGTGTATTCAACAAAATACCCCACTCTATACCTTACTAAATTACCAACTTTTTCTCCTGAAATTGGAGCAAATCCACTAAACACATCATTTGGAATTGGCTTACTAAAAGCACCAACTTGAACTTTATAAATCAATCCTTTCGGATATTTAGGATTTAAAGGAATTGGGTTCTCATCTGAGTATTTTATTGTGTTGTCTTTTGCATAAATAGTGTTTAGCACCTCATCAGGAACCTCAAATCCACTTGAGATTAAGTCTTCGAAAGTAATGATCGCTGTTTTCTTTATAGGTGTTTTATCCAAATTAGAAGCCATAAGAGCTTCGAAATCATCTTGCGTATCTTCATCTTGATTCGCAATTAAATCTTCCTGATTCATTTTAATAGAAGCAATTGAGTTTTCAATATCATCAATTGAACTGTTTATAGTAGCCACTCGGCTTTCGTTCACTTCAATCGCTTCATCTAAAGTCTTTATTTGAGAAATGATCGCAGATCTTTCAGTATTTTCAGCACCAATCAACTGATTCTCTAATCCTTTTAAATCTTGCGTTTGCTGCTTGATAATATTCTCGATTCCTTTCTTCTCCCCTTCCAATCTTGCTTTTTCTGTTTGTTGAGCAACGACTGATTTTTGATTTTCCAAGTACTCAGGGTACGCTTCATTAGTTTTTACCGCTTCGACATCTGAACTACTTAAATTCGCCAACAACTCTTCATTCCTAGCTGTCTTTTCCTCATTAGACTTCTGAGTAACCGCAAGTGCTTGATATTTTGAACCGATATCTCTTAAGGATATTGCTTGTACCTCTTTGCTATCCGCTCGCTGTAGCATGGCAATTTTATCATCTCCCTTTGCCAGAAGAGCACTATCACGATGTGCAATTGACTCCTGAGTTAACTTTGCTGATTTAGCTTGACTTGCTTCTGCCATTTGAGATAAATCATCAGAAGAAATCATGCCTGTATTCTGAGATACCAAATTTTCAGTACTAGCATAAGCTGCATCAACATATAAATCTGCAGCCTTGTCGTAGTAATTAGCAGCAGACACATCTTTACTATTTGCTTCTTTCAGCATTTCAGCTTTTACAGCCTTATCTTTCTCTGAAGCAGCATTAACTCTTAAAGTTTTTGCCTCATCAATTAATTGATCTGCCTTTCTTTCGTATTCTCCAGATTGTTTTAATTCAGTTGATTCTGAAATTGTCAGGTTGTTGAAACTAGATTTAACTAATTCCAAATTGTTTTGTGAAGAAGTAACTTTGGCACTAGTTATTCGTTGAACGTCTTCATCAATTTTAACTTCTTCCTTTCCAATTTTCTCATCTATTTTAACGACTTTCTTCTCGATTTTCCCTTTATCTTTATCAGTTTGAGCATTTTTCGCTTCTTGATTTAGACTAGTTGTGTGTATGTTAAGATCTTGTATTTTAGTAATTGACTTTTCATTATTCGCAAGAATTTCAGAGGAAGCAGATGAATTAAATACTTCTCTATTGGTATAATCCACTTTTTCGACATTACTAGTCACTTCATAGATATCTGGCTGCTCATTTGTTGGACTGTAATTTGAATTGTTTACATTTTGCTCTTCAACTTTATTAAGTCCTTCATTCCTTGCTTTATCTTCTAACATCGAAGCAGTTGCAGTACCTTTAACCACATCTTCTGCATTTATAATTTCTGATTTATTTAAATTATTAGAAGTGCCACCGTTGTTGTTAGTGTTATTTGTATTATCTGCTATATCTGCTGTTCCGTTACCTCCGATATTGTTGCTGTTGTCCGTATTATCTGTCACATCTGAAGTACCGTTACCACCGTTGTTGTTGGTATTGTCCGTATTATCTGCTACATCTGAAGTTCCGTTACCTCCGTTGTTGTTGGTGTTGTCTGTATTATCAGTTACATCAGAAGTTCCGTTACCTCCGTTGTTATTGGTATTGTCTGTATTATCAGTTACATCATAAGTTCCCTTACCTTCGTTTTTTTTGGCTTTTTCTGTATTATTAGTTCAATCAGACTTTCTGTTTCCTCCGTTTTTTTTTTTATTTTCTGTATT
>CAJYBK010000207.1 GCA_913064955.1 uncultured Flavobacteriales bacterium | reverse complement strand
ACATTCTACTGTTAGTGTAGCAAGTTCATCATTATATATGGCAATGAAATCACTGATCCACCAATCTTTAATAGCAAACTGTAAGGTATGTTCTTTGCCATTTTTATCTGTGCAGAAAGATCGCAAACATCCATCAGATACAAAAAATGTTTTTTTAACAACCTGTCCCTGTCTAATTAGAACTTCACCTTTTACCACTTTTTTCTCCTTCGATATGGAATAAAGGTGCGCTTCGGCTTCAGGGCTGAGAGAAATGCTACTTTTTATTTTATTGATTAATTCTTCCAAAACTTTGTTGCTTATTCTCCATCAAAAAAGAAGTCATTATCTAATTCTTTTACTTCATATGTAGTTTTAACCTGAACACCTACATTATATTGATGCATTAAATCAACAAGTTTAATCCCGTCAATTAGAATTATTGTGTGATGAGCATCATTTGCTTTTTTGACAGCACCTTTATCAAAATTTGAGGTTGTAACAAAAACACCCTTTTGTGTATCTCCACTCATCGCTCCAATAAAGTTTCTAATATCTTTTTCTCTAACTTTATTTTCTCCGTATCTTTTTGCTTGAATATAAATTTTATCAAGTCCTAGTTTATCTTCGTTGATTATTCCGTCAATTCCTCCATCACCAGTTTTTGCCGTTTCAATAAAGTCACCATAGCCCATTTTTTTTAAAAGAATAAGAATTACTTTTTCAAAGTAAAAAGGGTCAATTGATTTTAATTTATCCAGTAGTTCATCTTTGACTTGGATGTCAATGGAATTAAAACCTTCATCAATTAAATCTTGAGGAGATGCATTTGATATTTGAGTAGGTAAGGATTCGTTTTTTGGGTTTTCTTCTGTATAAAACTCCAAAAAGTTGTCTGAATTTTCAACCTGTTTTAATGTTAGTTTTTCGGTATTGTGTGATTTTCCTTTTTCTGCTATTTTTACGAAACCTCTTTTAGGAAATTCTATATAACCGCCTTTTTTTAGGTATGATTTACCCCAAGCTATCCTATTGATAATAAGCCTGTCTCCGCTTTTTGTTTTCTCCTCTAATTGTTCATTTGTTAAATTCGAATAAAATTGCTCAATAACTTTTTGATACATATCTCGAGCCTGAAGAGTGTCTCCATTTTCCAAAACTTTTAAGATTGGAATGAACGTTTCGTGAAATTTCGGAATTTCCATTGGTTGTATGTAATTGATTCTTAACTGATCAGCGGTTGACCTAAATTAACTTTTTTAGTTGTCAATAAAGGTAATATTTTTGACCAATATAAATATCTTAAACAGTTAAGAAATCCTAAAAGAGCAACGTCCTAAAGATTCTTAAGAATCGACCTAAAAGCGTAGCGACCTAACAACACCCTCCACCATCGTAATGATACGTACTATCAGAAATGTAAATATCATCTCTTCCTAATTTCGCCAAATCACCAGCCGTTTTATCACACACTGCAATAGGTTGGTTTTTTAGCATAAAGTGACCTTTGCCATCATCAAAAGAATCCTCATCACCAAAATAGATAGCATTCTTTCCCGTAAATACACAAGGGCCATCTGCTGGCATTGGGTCTTTAATGGCACAAACTTCCACACTTTCTATGATAAGCATTTCGTTAGTTGCGTAATGCTTTGGATCTAAAACACGGTAAGTTCTTTTGGCTCTCACTTCTACCGTACCAAATCCTACAGAAGTAATCATGTCTATGTAATCTTTTAAAGGGATAGAACCTGTTAAGCACATCGCTCTCAAACGGTCATCTTCTCTCAATTCGGTAGACATTTCTTGCTCACAAACAGGATCAGACATGACTAGTCTACCATTGGGTTTCAATACTCGGTACGTTTCAGAAAGGGCTTTCTTTAAATCATCCAGTTTAAAAATATTGAACACACAATTTTGTGCAGCCACATCTATAGAGTTGTCTTCTAAGGGTAAGTTCAAAGCATCACCCAATCTCAGGTCTACATATTCAGATTTGAACCAATCATTCTCTTTCTCAGCCACCTTAAAGTTTTTTCTAGAGGCTTCTAGCATTTCTGGTAAGACATCTACACCAATTACACCGCCTTTGTTTCTGTTAAAGTATGAGAATTGCAACAATTCCATTCCACCACCTACACCCACGTAGAGTACAGTTGGCTCATCTACCAAATCTCTTGGGTTTACAGTACTTCCACATCCGTAATTCATGTCTTGCATGATTCTGGGCATAGACAATCCTGGTAATGCCCAGATAGGATTAGTAGTGCAGCACAATCCTACATCAGGAGTTTCTGCTGCTGCTTTGTATAGGTCGTTGGTTGCTTTTAAGTAAGACATATTTTAAGTTTTTTTTTGGACAATCGATTTTTGGACAATGGAAGATCGATTATTCGATTTGCTAATTCTATTATTTTGTTTTATTTCTTTTAATTAAAGTTGAAATTTCTCCACAAGGTCTAAATTTCAATTTATTATAATGGTTTTCATTTTCTTAATTCATTGCTATATTGTTACATTGCGAAGCCTTCCATTGCTACATTGGTAGCTACGCTACCTCCCCTCCACAACTACTTCCAGCACCAGCAGTGCAGCCGTAGCAATGTTGATTTACAATAATATTTCTATCTGTCAAAGCTTGACTGTCAAACTCTGTAATGTGGTTTCCTTTAGCTGCAACTTTTAGTTCTATCATCTGGTTAAAATCACAATCGTACATAAAGCCATCCCAACCAATAGAAAGTGTATTCCTACACATCACGCCAGCGGCTGCTAAAGGATTATAGGCTGAAATAAGTTCGTTCATGTAGTCTTCCAAGTTGTCACTAGAAATCAAGTAATTCAAGAATCGACTTCTTGGTAAATTGGTAATGGCAAAAAGGCTATTGAACTCAATGTTAAAATTATCAGTTAGTTTTTGTTTAAACTGTTTCTCCAAAGCACCTTGCGAATCTGGTAAGAATGCTCCTGCTGGGTTGTAGACCAAGTTGAGTATCAATCCTGTTCCGGCTTTACTATAGCCAACTTCATTGAGCATCAATAATCCTTTGATAGAACTGTCAAAAACACCATCACCTCTTTGCTTGTCTGTTCTTTTGGCTTCAAAATAGGGCAAAGATGAAGTTACTTCTAATTGGTGCTTCGCAAAGAACTCAGGAAGGTCATGATATTTTTTGTTGGCAGTAATAATAGTCAGGTTGCTTCTCACAATGATAGTGCACGTAGGAGAAACCTTTCTCACGGCCTCAATAAACCACCTAAAGTCGGGATTCATTTCTGGCGCACCACCAGTTAAGTCAATTGTCTTGAATTGATACTTCCCAATAAGATCCACGCATTGCTGCATGGTTTCTCTGGTCATTATTTCCTTGCGATCTGGACCTGCATCTACATGGCAATGCTGGCAGACTTGGTTGCACATCTTACCGAGGTTAATCTGAAAAACTTCCAGTTGAGTTGGTTTTAAAGGGAACAAATCTATGGCCTTCAATTTTTCGGTGAACTTCACTTCACTGTGCTTGTTGAGCATAGACAATTGATAGTCACTTTGTGCCAATTGATCACCTAGTGCCTTTAAAGATTTTATTTTAGATTTTTCTATCGTTGCCATGGTTTAGTTTTTGGAGGATTGAAAAACAGAATAAAGAAATACAGTGCTAAATCCTAGTGATAGCATAATGTGAAAGGATAGCAAACCAAACTCATTGAAATAGAAAGCGAGAAAAATGCCAAATATAAAATACAAGGCAAATACACCTTCCATCAAGGAGAGCCAGTTCAATTTCTTAGGGATGTAAATGTTCTTTTTCCATGAGTCAGATTTAGCAGAGATGTTAAATTTGGGAGTTCTTACAAAAGAAGATTTCTTACCCATGTAGCCTTCTATTACAGCAATGGCATTGTGTAAGGAAAGTCCCATGCTTATGATAATAAACATGGGGAACATTAAAATAAATCTAAAAAAGTTCTTTAAACTTCTTCCTCTAATTTTAAAAAAAGCGGTCAAATAGAATGCGGCCAATACTACAAAACTTAGCATCAGTATGGAAGCCGCTACAAAAAGGTAATTGAACTCAGGTAATTTACTTTTGATAACTAATAAAGGGATGCTCAACAGAGCACAAATAAGTATGCTCACAAATACGCCACTATTCATCAGGTGCATCACACCATGCCATTTATTGCTAATGCTTTTATCACTTTTGATTACGTTTTTCACATGTTTTCTAGCGGTTTCAGCACCACCTTTGGTCCATCTGTATTGCTGTGTTTTCAAGGCGCTCATCACCGGAGGTAATTCAGCAGGAGAGGCAACATTCTCCAAAAAGACAAATTGCCAATCTTTGAGTTGCGCTCTATAACTCAGGTCTAAATCTTCTGTTAGTGTATCAGGGCTCCAATTACCAGCATCTAGGATACATTCCTTTCTCCATACTCCAGCGGTACCGTTAAAGTTGATAAAACCGTCCTTTGCGTTTCTACCGACTTGCTCAACGGTAAAGTGTGCATCCAGCGCAAATGCCTGTAGTTTGGTCAGTAGGTTGTAGTTTCTATTCAAATGTCCCCACCTGGTTTGCACCATACCTATTTCATCATTTTGAAAATGAGGTATTGTTCTTTGTAGGAAGTTCTTTTCTGGAAGGAAATCTGCATCAAAAATGGCAATGAAATCACCCTTTGCGCTTTCCAATGCATCTTCTAGTGCTCCTGCTTTGTATCCTTTTCGGTTAGTTCTATGTAAGTAAACAATGTCAATTCCTTTGTCTTTCCATTCGGCTACTTTGCGCTGAGAAATCTCAATGCTTTCATCTGTTGAGTCGTCTACAATCTGAATTTCTAATTTGTCATTTGGGTAATCCAATTCACAAACCTTGTCTATCAATCGCTCCACTACATACAGTTCATTGAATAGTGGTAGTTGTACAGTTACTTTGGGAATAAAGTCAGGGCTTACTTTAGTAAACTGCTGCAATTCCTTCTTTTTGAAAATGTATTTATACAAGAGCGAGGATTGCACCAATGAATACACAAAAAGAAATGACGCTGCAGCACCATAAATTATTAGTATGAGTATCATTAACACCCTCATTACACGTCCGGATTGATTTTTACAATGTTGTTTTCAAAAATTAAGGGGTTGTCATTGATTTTTTGAGGAGCATTAGAGTTTTCTAACTTCAATACACCTCTTGGACATACTGCAGAACAAACACCACAACCTACACATGAAGATCTTACAATGTCTTCACCTTTCTGTGCATAAGCTCTTACATCAATTCCTTGCTCACAATAAGTGGAGCAATTACCAAAAGATATACATTGTCCGCCATTGGTTGTAATTCTAAACTTAGATTTGAATCGTTGTACTAATCCAATGTATGCCGATAGTGGGCAACCAAATCTACACCAAACTCTGTTGCCAAAAATAGGGTAGAATCCTGTTCCAATAACTCCCGAGAAAATAGATCCAATCAAAAGGCCATAAGTCCATCTTACAGTATAAGTATCTACAAATAGAATGTTTGCGTTATCAGTTATCATTGCCAACACACTCAACATAATAACTAAACCTCCAACAATGTAAACTGCCAGTTTATTCTTCTTGCTAATTTTATTAAACACTCCCTTTGGATGAAAAGTAAGCGCCATCACCATTAGCGATAGTGCAGAGATAATGATAACGAAATGAGTTTTGGTCAACCAATAACCTTCTGGATTATTATGGAAGAAACTGTAAATAGCCGCAGCTGTCATTAATACAGCAAATACCAAAACACTGTGAATGACCCACCGTTCAATTTTCCAGGCTATTTGACGCTTGTCACTTAAGTGTCTAAAGGGGTCTCCTGCGGTTTCAGCCAAGGCACCACAGCCGCAGACCCAAGAACAATACCAACGTTTGCCGTATTTATAGGTTAAAATAGGGGAAATCACAAAGATGGATAGAATGCCGAAAAACAGCATTGCCAATCCTATATTACCGGCATCTATAAAACCATTGATACGGTAGCGTTCAAAATTATAATAATTTAAG
>CAJYBK010000206.1 GCA_913064955.1 uncultured Flavobacteriales bacterium | reverse complement strand
CCTACAAAAGATGAGATGATAAAACACATGGCTGAAAAACATAGAAGTGAATTGAGAGAGTATGGAGAGGATAATTAATGCATCTCACTTGTTTTACAGAGGATGAGATAGTAGACAGTGGCACGGCTGATGTTAACAGTCGTGGTGCTGCTTATATTGCTCAGAATCGTATCGGTAAGAAGATTAGATGGTTTGTGATTGATAAGGATCAGGTGATCAAAAATGAATGAAACATTGAAATCAATATTAGAATCATTAGAACAAGCTGCATCAACTGCAATAAATAAATACAAATCGAAAGACACTAAACCTGCTACCAAAAAGACGGAGACAAAGCCCAATTTCGGAGTTCCCAAAAACTTAAAAAAGATTTCAGGCGCTACTTCCTCTAAAAAACTAGACAACTCTAAAGTTATACCTGGAGTTCAGGTCATGCATGATAGATTTGGCAAAGGAAAAGTGTTGACCGTTGAAGATGGAAAGGCTACTGTGTTTTTTCCATCTCATGGACAGAAACAATTATTGCTTCAGTTTGCTAAACTAGACATCATCGGCTAACTAGCAATCTCATCTATAATTCCCTTAGGTATAGAGTTGATTAATGTTTGCGTATAGATAGATTTTGGTCTTTCGTAGATATCGTCTGCAGCACCTTCTTCTTCTATCTTTCCTTTATTCATCACAATTATTCTGTCGCTCATAAACTTGACAACAGACAAATCGTGTGATATAAACAAATAAGTTAAACCGAAATCATTTCTTAATTCATTTAACAAATTTAAAACATCTGCCTGTACCGAAACATCCAAAGCAGACACGGACTCATCGCATATTACAAATTTTGGTTTTAAAGCTATACTTCTTGCAATACAGATTCTTTGCCTTTGGCCACCGCTAAACTCATGTGGATACCTGTCAAAATGCCAAGTATTTAAGCCCACACGCTCTAACAACCGCAAAACCTCTTGCTTTCGTTGCATTTCATTATCACATATATTATGCACCCTCATCGGCTCCATAATTGCCTCTCCGATTGTCAATCTTGGATTCAAGGAAGAATATGGATCTTGAAAAATAATCTGTACATCTTTCCTTAGATTTCTTAACTCATCTTTAGACATTTTCAGTATGTCCTTTCCTCCGAAAAGAACACTACCATCGGTTGAATCAACCAGCCTCAAAAGCGTTCTACCTAAAGTTGTTTTTCCGCACCCAGACTCACCAACTAACCCTAAAGTTTCACCCGGATAAATATCAAAACTTACATCATCTACTGCACGCACAAATTCAATTGGCTTGCCAAAAACATTTTTCTCACCAGGAAAATAAGTCTTAAGAGAATTAACCTTAATCAAAGGAGTAGAAGCATAAATCAACTCTCTTCTCATCTTAATTTCAGCATCGGAAATTTTCAATTCGTTCAGAACTTCTTTTACTTCTTTCTTGGTTTCAACTAAACTTCCATTTTCATCTTCGTAAATAAAGTAACGTCTAGTGGGCAATTCAGAAATTCTAACATCTAAAGGAGGTCTACAAGCCAACAAACCTTTTGTATAGGGATGACTAGGTCGCAGAAAAACTTGCTGAACAGAACCTTGCTCTACAATTTTTCCTTTGTACATTACCGCTATTTCATCTGCCAATTCCGCTATCACTCCCAAATCATGCGTAATAAAAATAATCCCCATATCCATCTCTCTTTGAAGCTTTTTTAAAATCTTCAAAATGGCTTTTTGCACGGTTACATCAAGTGCCGTTGTTGGTTCATCTGCAATCAAAACTTTTGGATTACAAGAAAGCGCCATAGCAATCATTACCCTTTGTTTCTGACCACCTGAAATTTGATGGGGATAACTTTCAAATATTTTGGTTGGCCTAGGAAGCTTTACCTTCTTAAATAACTTAATAACTTTTTCCTTCGCTGCTTTTTCACGAGCAGTACTATACCCTTTAAAAAATGGAATTTTAAATGACTGAATAATTTCAACAATTGAATTATTTGCCTTTCCTGAATCAGGCGATAATAATATTTTATTTTTATCTAAGAAACTGTCTGCCTTTGATTTAAGGTTTTTACCTAACAAACTTAATTTAGAAGCAATTAGCCAAATCGTGAAATACAAGATGGAATAAATCGCAAAGAGGGTTAAGATAAATACCGCTACAAAAATATTAATCACAAAAACTAAAACATTTAATAATTTTTGAAAAACTCCATTAACGATCAACTTTAGCAAGGGATCAGTTATTGAACTATACCTACCACTCTCTCCCAATGTCTTGTCGTGCAACAGAATTGCTTCCATCACCTGATCACCACAAGTGTAGACAGGATTCAAAGAAGTCATTGGTTCCTGGAAAATCATTGCTATGTCATTCCCCCTCACCTTTCTATATTCCTTCTCAGACAACTTTGTCAAGTCTCTTCTTTCTCCATTAGCATGTAGCCAAATACTTCCACCACTTATTCTACCTGGAGGGCTTTGCACCAAGCCCATAACCGATAATGAAGTTACAGACTTACCTGAACCAGACTCCCCAACAATTCCAAGAATCTTACCTTTATCCAACTTAACGGATACATTATCAACCGCCTTTACAATACCATTCTCCGTATTAAAAGTTGTGGTTAAGTTCTCAATATGTAACAGTGAATCTGACAAATCAGTTATAAAATTTCCGTGAAATTAAAATTAAACAGCATACGAAACAAAAAATTCACCTAACATTTCCTGCATTCTAAAAGAAAATTCGACTGAATTTGATTTTTAACTTATAAATTTGTACTTTAAATTAAATACTAAAGATTTTTAACATGTTGAAAGAAAAGATAGAAAAAGCATTAAATAAACAAATAGAATTGGAAGCGTCCTCTTCACAATTTTACCTTGCAATGGCCTCTTGGGCTGAAACTGTTGGACTTAATGGAACCTCTGCATTCCTTTATGGACATAGTGACGAAGAGAGACAACACATGCTAAAACTAGTGAAATTCATCAACGAAAGAGGAGGTAAAGCCGTTATTCCAGCCTTAACCCAACCACCGTCTACTTACTCATCTATCATGGAGATATTCGAATCACTATTGGAACATGAACTAAATGTGACAGATAGCATCAATAACGTTGTAGATGTTTGTCTTCAGGAAAAAGACTACACCACTCATAATTTTATGCAATGGTACGTTTCTGAGCAATTGGAGGAAGAAGCTTTAGCCAGAAACATCATTGACAAACTTAACATGATTGGCAATGACAAAGGAGGTCTATACTTGTTTGATAGAGATTTAGAAACCTTGGCAGCCCAAACTCCTGCAGACACGCAAAAATAAGAAGTGTTTTCATTGAGAAAAATAGTTAATATTATTCTACTGATGTTCATAATTACATCAGTGGATGTTGCTTTCAATGAAACGTACTCCCAATATAGCGACCCATCCACTGATAAGAGCAAAAGAAAGAGAACAAAGAAACACAAGGTTGGTAAGAAAAAGTTATTTGGAAGAAATAAATCCAAAAGATTAAAAAAAGACCAAGATCCTTTTGTCACCAAAACCTCTAAAAAAAATAGTAATCCGTATAAAGACTCATTCAAAAGTGGAAAGCGTAGAAAAAAGAAAATCAAAGAGAAAGATGCGTTTGTCTCAAAGGGAAAAAGCAAAAACAAATATCAACCTCACACTAAGAAAATTAAAACTAAAAAGAAAGGGAAAAAAGCCAACGGCAAAAAATCCGTTGGATCGAAATTAACAATAAAGAGGTTAAATCGACATAGGCTTAGTGACAAATCAATTGTAGAGTCAGATTTTCAATCACCTGTACAACCAATTTATTATTTTTGGCACGATAATAGTTGAGGTAATTATTGTTGGAATTATGTAATTTTTTATTATTATTGTAACCTAAACCAAATTCATCAGTAAAAGTGAGTCGCTTCATTCAAATAGCATTAATATTTCTTTTCTCTAGCCAGATGGCTTGGAGTCAAGGTGGTGCTGCGGAAGCCAATCTTAAAATTAAAAGTATGTTTGTTTACAATTTTGTAAAAAACGTAGATTGGCCTTCTAATAAAAAGGATGGGGATTTTAAAATTGGAATATTGGCTGACAAAAAACTATATCAATTAATGAACTCTACCTATGCAGGTAAAGAAATTAATGGTCAAAAATTGGTTTTCGAGTTTTACGAAGGGTTTAGCGCAATGTCAAAATGCCACATTCTATATGTAGCGCCAGACGTAAGTAAGGACCTTTCTAAAAACAGCAGCAAATTGAGAGCAAATAAAACTCTAGTTGTAACAGACTCTGGAGGTCTTCTATATGATGGCTCTGTCATAAACTTTATTATAAATAACAATAAACTCGCATTCGAAATAAGTAAAACTAATGCGGATTTAGTACCTTTAACAATAGGCCCTGCTCTCCTCAAAATGGCAGCAAGTGTAATATAAAATGAACAGTTTAAAATACATATTAACTCTTATTATAGGTTTTAGCAGTCTTTGCGGATTTGCTCAAAACAGCAATAAGTATTGTATCTACGACCAAGTAGCGCTCGAGAAATATGGAGATAAAGATCTCGATGGTGCTCGCACCTATATTGACTCAGCGATATTAATGTGTGACGACCTAAGGGTAGACCCATATGTTCACCATATTAAAGGCTTTATTTATTACGAGCTTTACAAAAGGGATCAAGTGAATGACTCATACTCTTCATTAAGAGATACTGCATTCAGTGCATTTTTAGAGTCCAACAAACTTGATTCAGAAAACGAGTTTACTGTAAAAAACAATAAGAGTCTTCGTAACATAGCTACGAGAATTCAAATGAATGTCGCTAATTTATTGGATACTACAAATTATAGAGAAGCTATTAAAGTTAATAATCTTTATAAAGAAACTTTGAAGAAAGGTAACATTGAAGTTGACAATAAACCATACGACATTTCATTCTACATTAGTTTAGGAGGTTTATTTGTAGATCTTTATGAAAATGACAAAGTAGCGAACGCAACTATGATTGATTCTGCAATTCATTATTATGAAAAAAGTTTAGAGCTAGACAGTTTGAATTTTGTAGGTAATCTTCAATTAGGATATGTTTACCACAATTTATCTATCGATATCATTCTAAGCATGGATCCTGAGGATGATATAATGACGATGTACGAGAATCAAGAAAGATCTAGTAACTTCGGGTTATTATCCTTACCTTACTTAAAAATCGCACATCAACAACAACCGAAGAATACCAAAATACTTTACGGTCTTGCTGGCATATACTTTATGTTGCAAGAAAAAGATAAAAGTGATTTTTACCAGAATTTATATAACGAATTAACCAAAGAACAAGAAGGGAATCAAGTCCCTCCTAAAAATGGAAATTAACTTAAAAACAGATAAATAGTTATATTTAAGGAGTCTTTTTAAAGATTCCTTTTTGTGTTTTATGATATGAGATTTACAGTAGGAAGAAAAATAGGGTTTGGATTTGTGATAGTAGGGCTGTTAATGCTTGCTGTTTTTACAACTACGATATATATTGTAACTGGTGCTCAAGACACACTGGAAGGCTCTATTGAGTTTAAAGAGCAATATACGGAGGCAGGGTTCCCAACGGCTAAGAGGAGAAAAAAAAATAAGGAAGCATTCTATTTACGAGGTTCACGGACGCCGAAACCTACAGGGAACACATCGACACGCTTATCGACTGCCTGAACTCTCACCCTAATGCAAGTTTTTCAGTTGGGCGGGAGAACTCCCGTAGAGGGCAGGTAAATGGTTTCTTGATTCCAGCAAAAACCATTTACCTGCCCCTACAACAAGGTTGTTCCTCGTGAGGAGCAATATTGTCAAAGCAGGAGTCGCATAACTGAAAAAGTCGCATACTTTCGCGAGTAGCCGCTCAAATCAGCTAGGCCCCGGCTATATGATGAATCACAGCCTCCGCTATTTGCTAATTGCTAGCTGTCGACTTCGTTCTAGAACTGTGTCTATATCTATTCCCGGATCTGGCATTTC
>CAJYBK010000205.1 GCA_913064955.1 uncultured Flavobacteriales bacterium | reverse complement strand
TCTCGCTATCTATTACTTCACAACCATTACCATCTGTTAAGGTTAACTCATAAGTTCCTATGGTTAAATTCTCTGCAATGGAATCGTTATCTCCATTGTCCCAACTATAAGTATAAGGTAATGTTCCCCCTGATGGCACAGATACTACCTCTCCGTTATTACCTCCATTACAACTTACATTAGTGTATGTCAACGCTACTTGTAATAACGTTGGTTGAGTTACTTCTGTTAGCGTATCCAATGTACAGCCGTTTCCATCTGTAACTGTTAAGGTATAAGTACCACTTATCAAAGACTCTGCTTGTGAATCAGTATCTCCATTACTCCAAACATAACTGTAAGGTAATGTTCCGCCTGATACAGTACTCGTAATGTCTCCATCATTAAATCCGTTACAACTTACGTTGGTTATAACTTCTGTGTAAGATAATGGTGCTACTGGTTCTGTGATTTGAACTGTATCACTATCTATACAACCATTAACATCACTTGAGTTTAGAATAAATGTTCCAACCGTTAGATTTTGACCTGTTGAAGTTCCTCCTCCAATTGGAACCCAAGCGTAACTAATTGGATTGGTCCCAGATACAAGTGTAGTAGTAGCAGAACCATCACTGCCATTATTACAGTTTACATTACTAACTACATCCACATCAACAACCAAAGCCGGAGTTGCATTTAGTATTTCAACTTGTTCCGTAATAGAGCAGCCTTCCGAATCAGTAACTGTTACATCATATGTCCCAGCTAGCAGACTGTCTTCATTGTTTTGATTTCCTCCTGAGGACCAACTATAAGTGTATGGTGGTGTTCCACCCGAAGGATTAGCAAATCCTTCTCCATTTGGTAGTTCACAAGTAGATGCATTTATTGATGTGTTTAAAACTAGTGTAGAGGGCTCATAAACAGTAATTGGCACAATTAACTCACAACTTTTTGTATCGGTAATTGTAACAGTATGTATTCCAGCTGTTACATTGGCTGAAATGCTATCTGTACTTGCGTTGGTATCCCATGAATAAGTATATCCAGGCGTTCCGCCTGATACGGTTACCCATGCTGACCCGTCTACAATACCATTACAGGAAGCACTATCACTCTCTTGAACCGCAGAAAGAGGCGCAGCAGGCTCTGTGATTATTACATTCGCTATTCCTTCACATCCTTTATCATCTGTAACTGTAATTGTATATGGCCCTTCTGATAATCCGGAAGCCGTCAATGAATTACCGCCTGTTGGTAACCAATCATAGGTATAAGGAGCAGTTCCTCCTGTAACTTGAACCGTTGCCTCACCATCATTACCACCAAAGCAAGATACATTGGTTTGATTCGTAATAGTACTTGATAAAAATGAAGGATGTGAAAGCGTAAAAGTATGGCTAGAAGTACAGTTATTAAAGTCTGTTACGGTTGCTGTATAAGTTCCTTGATTAAGACCTGTTTCTGTTGAATCTGTATTTGCTGAAGAAGACCAAGAATAAGTGTAAGGTGCTGTTCCACCGAAAGGAGTGATAACGGCCTGTCCGTCTGTCCCAAAAAAACATGATATTGAATCCAAGACCAAAATACTTGTTAGTGGAGTTGGCTCCTCTATGTCAAATGTTTCAGACGTTGGACAATTATTCCCATCAAGCACATCTACAGTATAGGTGTCTGGTTCAAGGTTAGTCGCACTGCTGCCAGTTTGAATTGGGTTTGAATTCCAAGAATAACTATAAGGGCCTGTTCCTCCTACTGTTGAAATTATAGCACTACCATTATCCGCACCGTCACAAGAAACATCTATTGGTACTATCGTATTAACTCCATCAAAAAAGACGAAATCTATCACCATTGTGTCGGAGTCAACAGGACAGGTACCTGTTCCTGTATTCATTAAAATTAATTCCACTGAACCACTGGCTATCTCTCCTGGTGTTGGGTAATATTCCAAGGATAAATCTGAATTACTTTGACTATATAGCCCTGCTCCACCAGACCACTCACCTCCAGTACCACCATTCACACTTCCATTAATTTGAACAAAAGGATCAGTAGTACAGGCTATAACATCAGGTCCTGCAAATGCTTCTATAGTTCCTGGAACTTGCGTTACCACTAGTGATGCTGTAGCCGGAGCACAGTCTGCTGTATCTGTAACTATCACCGTGTAATTACCGGCACCAACAAAAATTGAGTCTGTCGTTTCATTAGTATTCCAATCAAAATAGTATGGGGGCGTGCCTCCCGTATAATTGGCCACTAAAAAAATTCCTGGATCACCTGGGCACAAAATAGCAGGATCTGGTAAAATACTAACACTTATGGGAGAAGGAAAATAAACTCTAAATGTATCACATTGAATACCATTTGAACATGTGTTCGAATGCACTCCACACACCATATAATCAACATAAGGAGGCGCTCCAGACATAGGTGCGGTAATATCAACTTTATCGTCATCTGGGTTAGACAAATAAATATCCCAATCTCCTTGCCCTCCAGGAAAAACAGATGTCCAAGTAATCGGAAAGTTTTTATTAAAAACATGATAATGATACTGATCACTTTCTCCAGGACATAAAATCCAATTTTCTGGTTCCTCCTCATCCCCTGCTATTGAAACAATTTCGTATTCTTGTTCAAGATTATCTCCAGCACAATATGTAACAGTATGAGGACCAATGCCAGACAAACAAACAGGACTTCCCATAAGTATATTTGGACCACAGTCTACTTGATAAAAATTTCCAGCGTTGTCATCTTCATCCTCATAACCGAAAGACAATCCAATTGCGTCCGGGTCTAAAATTACTTCAAATTGGAGACAAAACCCTCCTACACTTCCACAGCAATCATCTTGACCTTGAATGTCTGGGCTATCCCAATGATCTTCAGGATCTCCTGTTAAATCAACATTAAACGTAGGTACCGTTGCATCGCATTGTGCATTATATTGACCTATTAAACCTAAGCTAATTATTAAGACGATAATATGTAAAATAGTTATTCTCAATATTTTTGAAATTTTTTACCTTAATAATGTGATGCTTCAAGTTTCGATAAGTAAACCTTTATACTGCTGTACGTATGTTTATTTCAAAAAGTTGTGCTTTTTTGAATAAATCTATAAAATAAGATTTTTTTGAATTATCTAATTAAATTGACGTGACCTCTCAATGGGATTAGATTGTTATCATCATCTAATGTTTTAATCATCCAAATATACGTACCAATTGGAGCATTTTCATTCTGAAAAGTTCCGTCCCAGCCATCAGAAGGTTTGTAAGAAAAGAAGATTAGTTCACCCCATCTATCAAAAATCCACATCTCAAACTTGTCTTCATTCAAGCCAATTCCTTCGGCAAAAAAGATGTCATTCACGCCATCTCCATTTGGTGAAAATGTATTAGGAACATACATGGCGTAATCTTCAATAATTCTTAAGTCATTATATGCGGTGTCCATACATCCCTCTGGACTGGTAACGATTAATGAAATAACGTAATCTGTTTCTACAAAATACTCATGTGAAGGAGACTCTAGATTAGAAGTATTACCATCTCCAAAATTCCACTCATAAGAACTTGCGTTAATCGAATTATTAATAAACTCAACATTCATATCAAAACTAGAATAAAACTCATTCTCTGTATAGAAATAAGCCTCAGGGAGTTGATAAACATCAATGAAATCGATAAATGTTGAATCGTTTACACATCCTTGATCTGTTACTACAGTTAAACTAACATCATAAAGCCCACTGTTTTCATAGGTGACAGATGGATTTTGTAAGTTAGAAGTTTCCCCATTTCCGAAATCCCAAATCCAAGTATTAATTGTATCAACCACAGTAGTTGACAAATCCGAAAACGAAATAGTTAAATCCTCACAACCAAAAGTTATATCCGAACTTATAAAAACTTCAGGAATTGGCTTCCAGTCAATGAGTACCGAATCGGAAACGGTTACGTTACATTCATTTGTTACCTCCACAGTATAATAACCTGGTTGAGATGGTATAACATTAAATGCTCCTGCTGTTGTTCCTAAATTTGGTGTCCATTGATAACTAATGTTTCCTGTGGTGGCACTATTAATTTGTGCATAAATAAGCGTATTTATTCCAGGGCAAATTGGTGTGTTTCCAAACACCTCTAAATCACCAGGGAATAATGATATTACAGAAATTACTAGAGAATCTGAAACATTTGAACAGCCATTTCCATCTATCGCAGTTACAATATATTGCGTCTCCACTAGTGGAGATACAGTAGGATTAGCATCGATACCAATAGCATTATTCCAATAATATAAATAATTACCCGTTCCACCAGAAGCAGTTGCAGTCAACGAAATATCATCTCCATAACAAATTGTATCATCAGCCATTACTGAAGTAATTACAGGCAAAGGAGAACCAATCACAACAAAACTTGAATCCACACAACCATTGTTGTCCGTTAGTATTGCCGTATAAGTTCCTGGCGCAAGACTATCGGCCATTATCGTATTTTGAATAGGTAAACTGTTCCAAGAATAAGAATAAGGGAAAGTTCCTCCTGTTCCACCTACACTTGCAACACCATCATGACTATCCACACATAACTCATCTGCTGAAGAAGTAATAGAGGAAACTAGTAGAGCTGGTTGTGTAGCTTGAAACTGTTGCGACATTTGACAACCTAAAGCATCGGTAACAGTAACAACGTATTGTCCAAAACCAACAGAATTCAAAGTGTCATTAATCGAGTTGTCAGACCACAAGTAGGTATAAGCAGCAACACCTCCTGAAACTTCGGGAACAATAACGGCATCACTCAACCCAAAGCAACTTACATTTATTATAGTATCGGTGGTAATTTCAATTATCGTGTTTTGTCCAACATAAATAGTATCTGAGGTTTGACATCCATTTCCATCTGTCAAGAAAACTATATTATCACCTTCAGAAAGATTATTAGGAGTTGCAGAAGTGCTTCCGCTTGGAGTCCATAAGTACTGATAGTTGCCATCTCCTAATGTTCCAATCGCAGTCGCTTCACCATCATTCCCTCCAAAACAACTCACAATTTGATCTAGTGTTGCGGTTACTAACGGGCTATGAATATTTCCTATGGTTACATTATTTACATTTTGACATCCATTCTGATCTGTTGTAGTTACTGAGTAATTACCTTGAAGGAAATTAGTTCCTAACGCTGTTGCCTGTCCGTCAGACCATAAGAATGAATATGGGCCAATACCTCCAGTTGCTGTGGTCAAAGCGGAACCATTAGGTAATTCACAAAAGGAAGAGTCAATATTAACAATATTAGTAATCATTAAGGATGGTTGATTAATAAGTACCGAACCGCTGATGATACATCCATTAGCATCTACAATACCTATTTGATAACTTCCTGCTGGAATATTTTCATTAATAGAATCATTTGCTCCATTACTCCATGAATATGTATAAGGATAGGTACCTCCAGTTGTTAATACTTCTGCCAAACCTGTTGAGGCGCCATTACAATCTACTGGTACAACATTTAAATTAAATGAAAGCCCTTGTATAGGTTGAGTAACATTAATATTACTTGTTATATAACAATCATTTCTATCAAGAATTTCAACTGTATAGTTACCAGCAACTAAAGAACTAATGGTGTCATTTAAAAATCCATTGCTCCATTCCACATCGTAACTTAAAGTTCCTCCTGAAATTTCGACCCAAGCTGTTCCATCGCCTCCACCAAAACAATTTACGGCTGTTGTATTCATCACAACTGCTAATGGCAATGGTTCAAATATTTCTTCTGAAGCGACCAATACACAACCTTGTCCATCTGTGATGGTTACTTCGTAAATTCCTGCTGCTATATTGTCTGCAATTGAATCATTGTCTCCATTGTCCCAACTGTAGGTATATGGTAATGTTCCGGTTCCGCCTGAAGCAATGATGCTTAAGTTACCGTCACTTAATCCATTACAGGTAACTGAGTCTTTGTAAAAAGTAACACTTAACGGTAATGGCTCCGCGATTGTCTCGCTTGATTGCAATACACAAC
>CAJYBK010000204.1 GCA_913064955.1 uncultured Flavobacteriales bacterium | reverse complement strand
CTCTTTACTGGCGCAGGCCTGATTATCACTAATGTTGACTTATACTAGGTCCTTCGGGGTTTTATGTAGAGTTTTGTGATGATGAGTTTAGTGCCGACACTAAGCGTTTTTAGAGGACTCTTAACTAAAACAAGGAAACATATATGTACGCAATCATTAAAAATGGTGGTAAGCAGTATAAGGTTCAAGAGGGCGATATTCTTCTTCTTGACAAAATGGACCTGGCTGCAAAAGACACTGTTGAGATCAAAGAAGTTCTAGCGGTTAACGCTGGTGAACTTGTAGTTGGAGCACCTTTCGTAGAAGGCGCTGTAGTCACTGCAGAAGTAATCAACGAAGGTCGTGACAAAAAAGTTATCATCTTCAAAAAACGTCGTCGTAAAGACTCAAAAGTTAAACGTGGTTTCCGTCGTGATTTTACTCGCGTTCGTATCACTAAAATCGCTGCATAAGCACAATTAAGTAGGAGAAAGACATGGCACACAAAAAAGGTCAAGGTAGTACTCAGAATAATCGTGACTCAGCAGGTCGTCGATTAGGTGTTAAGAAATTTGGTGGTGAAACAGTACGTGCAGGTAACATCGTTATCCGTCAACGTGGAACTAAAGTTCACCCAGGTAAAAACATGGGAATGGGTAAAGATCATACTCTTTACGCACTTACTGACGGAATTGTACAGTTTAGAAAAAAAGCAAACAATAGATCTTACGTTTCAATAGAGCCTATCTCTGAGTAAACAACCAAGATTATTTAATAAAATTAAAAACCTCGGTTCCGACTCATCGGAATCGAGGTTTTTTGTTATTTTCACATTTCCATTTGAACAGAAACATTATTACATTTACAGAACACATTTATCGCATTAAAGATGTTAGAATTAAGTAGAATAAGAGAAGAGAAAGACGCAATTGCGGAAGGTTTAAAAACTAGAAACCTGGACGTAAAAAATCAACTAGAGGAAGTAATTGCACTTGATGAGAAAAGACGAGATACTCAACAGCAAATGGAAAAAGATTTGGCTGAACTGAATACTCTTGCTAAAAGCATCGGAGGTCTTTTCCAACAAGGAAAAGTAGAAGAAGCAAATGTTTTAAAAGCTAAAACGGGAACTCTCAAAGAACAATCTTCTCAACTAAAAACTGTTCTACAAGAAACAGAAGATGCTATCAATAAGATTCTATTTACTATTCCGAATGTCCCTAATCCGATAGTTCCAAAAGGTAACTCTGATCAGGACAATGAAATTATTTTCGAGAATGGACAACTTCCTCAGCTGCATGCAAAGGCACTTCCTCACTGGGACTTGATCAAACAATACGATTTAGTTGATTTCGAATTGGGTGTTAAAATCACTGGCGCAGGATTTCCTGTGTATAAAGGAAAAGGCGCAAGATTGCAAAGAGCTTTAATTAACTTCTTTTTGGACGAAGCAATTAATGCAGGATATGAAGAGGTGATCCCTCCGTTATTAGTAAATGCAGACTCAGGATTTGGTACAGGTCAACTGCCTGATAAAGATGGGCAAATGTATCATGACGCTCAAGATAACTTATACTTAATTCCGACAGCAGAAGTACCAATTACTAATATCTACAGAGATGTTATCTTAAATGAATCTCAATTTCCAATTAAAAACGTTGGATATACTCCTTGTTTTAGAAGAGAGGCCGGATCTTGGGGAAGTGATGTAAGAGGATTAAATAGATTACATCAATTTGACAAAGTAGAAATTGTACAGGTGGTGCATCCGGATAAAAGTTACGATACTTTAGATCAGATGGTCGCTCATGTAAAGAACTTATTGGAAAAACTAGAACTCCCATACAGAGTAGCAAAACTTTGCGGTGGGGATCTTGGATTCACTTCTGCCCTAACGTTTGACATGGAAGTTTTCTCTGCAGCACAAGAAAAATGGCTGGAAGTAAGTTCAATTAGTAACTTCGAAACATTCCAAGCTAATAGGTTGAAATTGAGATACAAATCCGAAGGAAACAAACCACAATTGGCTCACACTTTAAACGGAAGTGCTTTAGCATTACCAAGAATTTTGGCCTCTATTTTGGAAAATAATCAAACGGAAACAGGTATCAACGTACCGAAAGTTTTAGTACCTTATACCGGATTTGACACTATATAATTATGAAAACATTTTATATAACACTTTTAGTAGGACTTGTTTTTTTAGTCAACAGCTGTGCTAATCCTTATGAAAAGGAAATCAAAGATGTTGAAGAAATGCAAGAAATTTTAACTGGTATTCAATCTTCTTATGAAACGATAGAATTGGAGAAAGTCATCTATGCAAAGGAAACCTACTCTAAAAACATGGAGCAAATTCAAAAGTATTATCAGCCTGATACTGTTGATGTTAATGTGGCTAACTTATTAGATTTTTACAAAGGTGTTAAGAAAAGTGCCAAAGGATTTGAAGATGATTATCAAAAGATTGGTGAGAAGATTGAATTTATCGATCATCAATTAACCACTCTAAAAAATGACCTTGACAACGGTATCGATATGAAAGATAGTGTTTCTATCTTTTTGAGTAATGAGCACAAAAACATTGAAACATTGCAAAAAAACATTGGCACGATTCTTTATAATTATGACTTCATTGTCAATGTACATGATTCGATATCCAACAAAGTGCAGGCGATTTTAATAAAGAATGTGGAGTAAAACATACATAGCGTTAGTATTGGTCTTTATCATTTTTACTAATTTGATACATGCCCAATCAGAAATGGACAGAAAACTGGCCATGAGTTATTATGGTGATGGTATTTACGACAAAGCTGTTATCTATTTCGAAAAAATATTCAAGGAAGATGCTTCCATGAATGTGTTTGAACCTTATTTCAAAAGTTTACTAGAGGTTCAAGATTACAAAACAGCCGAAAAAATTTGCAAAAAACAGATTAAAGAAGATTCTGATAACCTGACGCTTCAAGTTTTCGCTGGCAAAGTATTACTTCTGCAAGGTGAAGATGATAAAGCCGAAAAAGTATTTCAAGATGTAATCAACGAAATTGGCAAAAACACCCCTCACAAAGAGATTAGCAAACTAGCTTCCGCTTTTGAGAGAGAAAATATGCTAGATTATTCTTTAGCCGTTTACCAAAATGCCAATAAATATGCTGCTACATCAAGCATGTACAACCGAAACATTGCCATGATCTATGGAAGGCAAGGTAAAACCGAATTGATGATCAGTTCGCTGATTGATATTATCGATGAAGATCCACGATATATGGTTAGCATTCAAAGTTCACTGAGTAACAGCATTGACTTTTCCGGGAATAACAAAAAGGTAGAATTGCTTAAAACCGAATTAATAAGAAGGTCTCAAGCGAATCCTAACAATACTATACACAATGAAATGCTGGCATGGGTATACATGCTTACAGAAAATTACAACGGTGCATTCATCCAATATAAAGCAATAGACAAAAAACAAGGAAATGATGGATCATTGGTCCATGAATTAGGCATTACATGTATCAAAAATGAAAAATATGAAGAGGCAGTGAAATGCTTTGATTATGTAATTGACTTAGGACCGAATAAGCCTTACTATCGAGAAGCTAAGATTTATAAATTATCAGCACTGAAAAAGAAAATCATTGAAGGTGGAAAATATACCCAGGATGAGTTACTTACCTTAAAAAACAATTACGAAGCATCGCTAGAAAATCTAGGAAGAACGTCATACACTATTGACTTAATTCGTGAACTAGCCCATTTGGAAGGATACTATTTAAACAATCCAGAAAGAGCAATAGAACTTTTGGAAGACACTAAAAACATAGGTGGACTCAATAGAAGGACAACTTCAGAAATCAAAGTGGAATTGGGGGATTTTATGGTCATTGCAGACAGAATTTGGGATGCTTCTCTTCTATTTATGCAAGTAGAAAAAGAACTAAAAGAAGATAAGATTGGTCACCTGGCTAAATTCAAGGCGGCTCAGGTTTTTTACTACGCTGGAGATTTTGATTTTGCTCAAGGGCAATTGGATGTTCTAAAAACTTCTACTTCAAAGTTGATTGCCAATGATGCCATGGAATTGTCAATGTTAATCACGGACAACTACAACATGGACACTACTCAAATAACCATGCGAATGTATGCTGCAGCAGACCTTTTAATCAAGCAACACAAATACACGGAGGCAACAGCAACATTCGATAGCATTTCAGCTATGTTTGCTTATCACACGCTAAATGATGAGATTCTTTGGAAGAAGAGCGAAATGGCATTGGCGCAACAAAACACCACAGCAGCCATAGGTTATCTGGAACAAATAGTAACTACGTATGGAACAGATATACTAGCAGATAACGCAGTAATGAAATTAGCTCAGATATACGACAAACAATTGAATGACCCTGAGAAAGCAAAAGAATATTATAAGAAAATTCTATTTGAATTTAAAGGAAGTTTGTTTGGAGTAGAAGCTAGAAAAAGATTCAGAGAAATTGGCGGAACAGGTGGCGAAAAAGTAATCGAAGGACCCGTTATTAATCCTTAGAATGTATTTTCTCCATCAACAATTACCTGTTGACCAATAACTTATTCCTTCATCGTGACATTAAATTTGTTAACTACCTTTATTCATAGAAATGTCATTCAGAGAAAAACCCATAACGAAATTATATCATAGCATCGGAGAAGTTGCTAAGATGTTTGACGTCAACACTTCGTTGATTCGCTTTTGGGAAAAAGAATTTGACATCATCAAACCTCACAAAAACAAGAAAGGTAACAGAATGTTCACCAAAGAGGATGTAGCTAATTTTCACTTAATATTTCATTTGGTTAAGGAAAGAGGTTTCACACTTCAAGGAGCTAAAGACAAAATCAAAGGCAACAAAGAAGAAACAGTTCAGACATTGGAGATTGTTCAAAAATTGGAAAAAGTTCGAGAATTTCTATTAGAAGTTAAAAACGCTATCTAATCCTTCCGTACCCATTTCTTTTATTATTACCTTTATGCCAAGATAGAAATTATGGCATTAGTTTACGTTACCAGAAGAGAAAGATTTAACGCAGCTCATCAGATGCGCAATCCTAATTGGAGTGATGAGAAAAACGAAGAGGTTTTTGGAAAATGCAGTAATAAAAACTGGCATGGACACAATTACGAACTTTTTGTAACAGTAGCAGGTCAACCTAACCCAGATACAGGATATTGTGTAGATCTTAAGAAAGTAAGTGACATCATCAAAGAATTTGTCACAGAAGAACTAGACCACAGAAACATCAACTTGGATGTCCCATTCATGAAAGACAAATTAGCGAGCACCGAAAATCTTACAATAGAAATTTGGAAAATACTTGTTCCGCATATTAAAAAATTAGGAGCCAATCTTTACGAAGTCAAATTATTTGAATCTGAAAATAACTTTGTGGCTTATCGTGGTGAATAAAGTAGTCATTGTTCACAAAAATTAACTTAAACTTTGTGTTAAATACACAACTCTTTACTTACTTTGTTTTCAAGTAATAGAACAATAAAATAATATGAGCATAATGAAAAGTTCAAATCCAGTCCTAGGCGATGGGATTTTAGACAAAGATTTCATCATCACAGATGAAGGAACGATGACTGTCAATGGAGCAGTTAATAAGACATTTATATTTGTGATAATCTTAATGGCTGCAGCCACTTTCGGCTACAACTTAGCATTGTCCAATAGCCTACCAACACCTTTACTTTTTGGTGGAGTTTTCTTGGCAATTGGACTTGCTTTTGGCGCTTATTTCAAACCTCAATACGCCATGTACTTTGGTGCTGGTTACTGCATCGTGGAGGGCATAGTGGTTGGAGCGATTTCGGCTATTTACAGTGTTATGTACCCTGGTATTATAGTACAAGCCCTGGTACTAACAGGAGCAGTGTTGGCTGCAATGCTTTTTCTCTCCACAGCAACAATAATCAACGTGACGGAAATGTGTAGACTTATCATCATCATGGCAACTGCAGGAATCGCAATCTTCTACTTAGTGGCCCTAGGTCTTGGTCCTTTTGAAACTCAAATTCC
>CAJYBK010000203.1 GCA_913064955.1 uncultured Flavobacteriales bacterium | reverse complement strand
TTTCTTTGAGGGCGCCAAATTTACAATTTGGCTTTTAGTTGTTTAAAATGTAAAATCAAAATCGTAAATTTGGCTAACTGCAAACCTAAAGGACAGTGCAAACCAATGCTCTACGCTCCATATAGGGGACGTTGTATCTCATAGACCAAACTATTGAAAATTAATCAAATAATATCAGATTTTGGAAGGTGGATTTTCTTCGGATTAACTTTTATCGGAGGCTTGATTATTTACGCTGGACTAGGAGGCAGAGGTCGGCACAATCATTCTGGAGAAGTCAATTGGTACTTTGCTGGATTTGGTATTCTTCTTTTAATTCCATTTTTCGTCCATCTTTTAAAGACCAAACTAACTTCAAGAAAAGCAAATAAAGAGAAAGATCAACGAATTAAATTTTTAAAACAAAATGGAGACAAAATAATTATTGAATTGGAGGAATTAATTATTCAATCAAACAATTATAAAAAAGAAGTTCTTGTTGGTAGTGGAACTAACAAAAGATTAGAAGATGTATATGTTAATCATAACGTAATTCTTTTTGATATTACTTATAAAAATAGAGTTTTAAAATTCAGAATTGACATAGACATTGAACTTAGCAAATTGAAAATGTACTTCACATTTAAAGAGAAAACGAATTTATACATTGACTCAGAAAATCCATCGAACAACTATCTTGACTTAACATTCTTAGAAAATGAAAAGTACGAGATACAACAAATTATATAGAGCATAGAGCCTGCAGAGGTTTGTAAAGTGCGGTAGGTTTCTTTGAGCGTGCCAAATTTACAATTTGGCTTTTAGTTGTTTAAAATGTAAAATCAAAATCGTAAATTTGGCTAACTGCAAACCTAAAGGACAGTGCAAACCAATGCTCTACGCTCCATATAGGGGACGTTGTGCACTAGAAGGAAACCACTACAAAAACAACTTATTTGAACAAACTTATAGCACTTATATTTTCTATAATAATTTTGTTTAGTTGTAAAACTGACACGGAACAAATCAACAGTGCCACAAAAGATGCTGAGAAATCAACACAAAGCAATTCTGATTCACCTCAATTATTAAAACAATTCAATACTTTAAGAGAAATGGTTGAGTATTCCTATGAATTCTATGAAGTTGATGGCACTCTTAAATTCATATCTGAGGAAGATTCTAATTTGCATATCCAAATATCAAGTCCCATTTTCGAACTAGACCAAGAAATAATAAAAGAACAAATTGTTAAAAGAGATATCATATATTTTGCATTTCAATCTTTTGCAAAAACAAACATTGACAAGTTAACCATCACTTCGATTCCAATTTCTGCAGAAAATGACCACCAATATTGTGAAGAATATAAAAAGACCATTACAATAGATCGAACAAATGCAAAATTGATTTTAAAAAAGTTTCTAAACAGCGAAGACTTTTCAATTCTTTATGATAAAAACACAAATGCGTGGATAAAAAATGCCAATTTCAACAAACTTCTCTATGAAAACATTCATGAAGTATTTGCCGAAATGTCTAAAAAATAAAAACAAACCAGTGCACAACAAAATGTATAGAATATTGGGCGGTTCAGAGGTTTGGAGAGAGCCAAGTTACCTACTGACACCGCCAAATTTACAATTTGGCTTTACAACAGATAAAATGTAAAAACAAAATTGTAAATTTGGCTCAGAGCAAACTGAAAGCGCAGTGCTTCCTAATGCCCTACATTCCATACATAAATCGTTACCACCAATAAGAAAATGCAACAAAAACACTCTCTAATTTATATTCTAATTGTTCTATTTATCTCCTGCACAGAAATAAATTTCAGTGACTCGACTATTCCTACAGAGACGGAAAATATAGAAATGCAAAACCCAACAGCATCTATTAAATCAGAAGAGTGCAACTGCTATAAAGGTGTAGGTTCATCTGAAACTGACGTCCCAATTTTAACTTATAGTTTTACTAATGGCAAATCAATAAGTATTTGCGGATACCATATTGAAGATTATAAAAATTATCATGTTTCTGAGTTCAACGTTTTTGATTGCTCTACAGGAAGTTCACTAACTGAATACGATGCAATGACGCATTGTGAAATTAAAACACGAAATGATACGGTAATAATTCAACTATTAGAGAATCTACCAATAGGAGAAAACTGGGAATGGAAATTAGTTCAAATCGCTGAGCAATATATAACATCAAGTAATTATGGATTAAGCATATCGGAATTAAAAGTAAACATCAATGCTTTAAAAATTGACAGCGAAAAACAAATAGCCTTTTTAAAATCAATCCAAAGCGAACAAGGGTTTCAAGGTAATTGGGAGGATGAACTAGGGTTACTAGAGGTTTTATCATTAACAGGCAACGAAGAAGCGTGGAAAATTCTTAAAAACTACGAAGACTTTAAAGGGATACAGACTGATGGTGCTATGGCGGAACAATGGTATAATGCGGTAGCAACAGTAGAATGGTTAACAGAAAAATAAAACTGGTGGTAACAGAATGTATAGAATATTGGGCGGTTCAGAGGTTTGGAGAGAGCCAAGTTACCTACTGACACCGCCAAATTTACAATTTGGCTTTACTTCGAATAAAATGTAAAAACAAAATTGTAAATTTGGCTTAGAGCAAACCGAAAGCGCAGTGCTTCCTAATGCCCTACATTCCATACATAAATCGTTGGGGAAATAAAAAAATCACTAGATAATTGCATGATATACCAATTATTGGTACTTTTGACAAAAAGAACATATTATGAGTAAAAATACATCAATATCACTAGGTAACTATTTCGACCAATTTGTACAATCTCAAATTTCTGCAGGTAGATACAAAAATGTAAGTGAAATAATTAGAGCAGGACTTAGACTTTTAGAAAATGAGGAAAGCAAGGTTATTGCCTTAAGAAATGCAATTCAAGAGGGAATCGATAGTGGAATAGCACATGACTTTGATCCTGAAAAAAACCTTAAAGAATTAAAGGCTAAAAGAGCAAGAAATGCCTAAGTACAATCTAACTAACAAAGCTGTTGAAGATTTAAATAACATTTGGGAATACACTTTAATTAAATGGTCTGAAAAACAAGCAGATAATTATTACAATATGTTACTTAGCAGTTGTCAAGAGATAGCCAACAACAACAATTTAGGGAAAAACTATAAAGGTGTAACAAAAGAACTTTTTGGATTCAAAGTTAATCGACACATTATATTCTATAGAATTATTGAAAATCAGCCAATCGAGATTTCCAGAATTTTACATGGTAGAATGGACTTAAAGAATAGAATAACAGAATAAAAACTCCCCCCAACAGATTATATAAAACATATATCGCTCATAGATTTAGACTAATCTTACACTCCATGTTAGTGTCACCATAAAACAGCCATCAGAATGACAACACCCAATTCATTCACAAAAAAAAGGGTCACGAAACTCGCAACCCTTTTACAAATAAATTTATCTTAAATTATTTCGTAACCGCTCTTCCGATAACGATTTTTTGAATCTCTGAAGTTCCTTCATAAATTTGAGTAATCTTAGCATCTCTCATCAAACGTTCTACGTGATATTCCTTAACGAAACCGTATCCTCCGTGAATTTGAACTGCCTCTACTGTTGTCTTCATCGCAACATCCGATGCATACAATTTTGCCATAGCACCAGAAACATCATAATTGTTTCCTGAATCTTTATCCCATGCTGCTTTCAAAACCATAAATCTTGCCGCTTCAATTTCTGTAGCCATATCTGCCAATTTAAATTGAATCGCTTGATGTTGGCAAATTGGTTTACCAAAAGTTTCTCTTTCTTTAGAATAAGCTAATGCTAATTCATAAGCTCCAGATGCTATTCCTAATGCTTGAGCAGCAATACCAATTCTACCACCTGAAAGTGTTTTCATAGCGAACTTAAATCCAAATCCGTCCTCTCCTATTCTATTTGCTTTAGGAACCTTCACATCTTGAAACATCAAAGTATGTGTATCAGAACCTCTAGTACCTAACTTATCTTCTTTTGCTCCTACCACAAAACCTTCCATTCCTCTTTCAACAATCAAAGCGTTGATTCCTCTGTGACCTTTTTCAGCATCTGTTTGAGCAATAACTAAATATGTTGAAGCAGTACTCCCGTTTGTGATCCAGTTTTTAGTTCCATTCAATAAATAGTGATCTCCCATGTCAATCGCTGTAGTTCTTTGAGAAGTAGCATCAGAACCTGCTTCAGGTTCAGAAAGACAAAATGCACCGACTTTTTCTCCTTTAGCCAAAGGAACTAAATACTTTTGTTTTTGCTCCTCTGTACCATATGCTTCCAATCCGTAACAAACCAATGAATTATTAACAGACATGCAAACAGACAC
This sequence comes from uncultured Flavobacteriales bacterium, assembly GCA_913064955.1. Taxonomy (GTDB): domain Bacteria; phylum Bacteroidota; class Bacteroidia; order Flavobacteriales_D; family Parvicellaceae; genus Parvicella. The sequence goes on along the minus strand of CAJYBK010000203.1, from coordinate 1,735 downwards.
CGAAGAATCTACTTTTGAAATTTCTTCCATTGCCAAAGCATAAGACATTGCATCCATTCCACTTCCTCCATACTTTGGACTTACCATCATTCCCAAGAATCCTAATTCACCCAATTGCTTTATCTGCTCCAATGGAACTGTTTGAGTTGAATCTCTTTCAATAACTCCTGGCTTGCATACATTCTGTGCAAAATCTCTCGCTGCATCTCTCACCGCAATTTGTTCTTCGCTTAATTTAAAATCCATTTTAATATATATTTAAATAGTTTGTACTAATTTTTCACATTCCAAATTTACTGTTTATCTTCAACATTACAACAAATAAATGGGAGAAGAAATTGGAAAAAAAGTATAGAATTATTGGACTTATGTCTGGCACATCCTTGGATGGTGTTGATATAGCCTATTGTGAGTTTACAAAAAATACAACTTGGACATACGATATAATACATTCACAAACCTTCGAATATAATGACCAATGGAAGGAAATTCTTTCTCTGGCGGAGGAATCTTCTGCTTTGGATTTAGCGAGAAGTGACGTGTTTTTAGGTCAACTTTTTGGAAATTTAACCAATGCTTTTATAGATTTCCATCAGATTAACAAAGATGACCTCGATGCCATTTCTTCTCACGGACATACTATTTTTCATCAACCAGAACTTTCATTAACTACTCAAATAGGAAACGGTGCACAAATTGCTGCATTGACAGGAATCAAAACCATTTGCGATTTTAGAACAACTGATGTAGCATTGGGCGGACAAGGTGCACCATTAGTGCCTATTGGTGACTCATTGCTTTTTAGTGAGTTTGATTACTGTCTTAATTTAGGTGGTATTGCCAATATATCTTTTCAAGAAAAAGGTCAAAGAATTTCATTTGACATAGGTCTGGCAAATATTGTAGGCAACTTTTTGTGTCGACACCTGGAGGCTGGTTACGACAAAGGTGGAGAACTGGCCAAAAGTGGAAAAATAGACAATTCTCTGCTAACCAAAATGAACGAGTTGGAGTATTTCTATTTGAACAGCCCCAAGTCCTTAGGAAAGGAATTTTTTAATACCCAATTTCAACCTTTATTAGACCAATCGAAATCAAATCTTGCTGATAAATTGCACACTTTTGGAGTTCATTTGGGAATGCAAATCGGTAAACACATTAATCATGGTAATTGCTTAGTAACTGGTGGAGGTGCTTATAACGAGTTCTGGATGGAGCAAATCAATCTACAATCCAAAGGAAAAATCACTCTACCAACTCCACAAATTATTGATTTCAAAGAAGCGCTCTTATTTGCTTTCCTTGGTGCTTTAAGATTGGAGGAAGAAATTAATGCTTTGAAATCTGTCACAGGAGCAAGTAAAAATAGTTGTGGAGGATGCATTTATTTGGGTTAGAAATTCGTTTAACCTTAATTTTGATACTTTTAAACAATGTTTTTTATAGATTAATTAATTGTCGTAATTTCGAACAAACTTAAAAAACTAAACTATGGGAATGTATTCACCTTTATATGGCCTTGGAGGCTATTATGGATTGGCGATGTATGGGGCAATTATAATGTCTTTAATCATGTCGTTCTTTTATTTATTACCACTGATTGAAGCATTAGTGGCTTATCAATAGAAAAATTGGTTGGAGAGACAGTTTGCTGCAAAAGCATCTACGGGTGCTGAAGAGGACAAAATGAGAGCAGAGCTTTTGGCTGCAGCCACTCCTACGCAGTCTTATCCAA
>CAJYBK010000202.1 GCA_913064955.1 uncultured Flavobacteriales bacterium | reverse complement strand
AGATTTATATGGAACATTATTGATTTTGCTTTTAATGTATGGATTTGGTTGGTTTTTGACCGTCTTTGTGGTTTTAGTAAGGAGTTGTAAGTCAAGATTAGTATTTGCAATTGCTCATGGTTATGCGCTTTTGTTATTGCTGTTCTTTCTACAATTTGTGCCGCTCGATTTACAAGAATTCTTCTTCATCTGCATAAGTTGGGATATAGCCGCCATTGCACTTTTGCTTTTTTACCACATAAAAGATATTTCCAAGATCAAACAATTAGAAACAGAAAAATTAACAGATAAAATATAACAACATGAAAACAACAGACAAACTCATTCTCATCTCAGGATTGGCCTATGGCATTCTGTTTTACCAACAAGATTTTGGAGCTAACTTTTTGATTTACTCGATCATTCAATTGATAGGCATATTTTTAATTTCGGAAAAGGAGAAACGAAATCAAAATTGGTGGCTCAGTTTTGCAGGGGTGGCCTTAGCCGCTACTGGCGTTTTTCTGAACGGATCATTTTTGGCCGTTTTTGCCAATATAGTTTCACTTTTTATTCTAGCATCTTTGACCGTAGAGTCTAGGTCCTCTGTGGTGGTGAGTATTATCCAAAGTATCTATTCTCTTTTTACGGGAATGGCTTTTATCATTATAGGTATTGCAGATAAGGTAATGAACAAAAGTGGTATTAAATCAAAGTCAAGAGGATTCAAGAATTCCATCATTTTTCTAGTAAGTAGTGTAGTTGCAATTGTCTTTTTTGCACTTTATAGGAATGCCAATCCTGCATTTAAGGAGTTTACCAACCAAATTGATTTGTCTTTTATCTCAATGGGTTGGATAGGATTTACTTTATTAGGATATTACTTCGTATATCAAATGTATAAACACAACCGAATTGAACAACTCACGGAGTATGATGTTAACGCTGCTGATAGTATCTCACCATCGTCCAAACCAACTAAAATGGAAGGAATGATGTCGGTGGATAGTGAAGTTAGATGGGCCAAGACACTATTGATCATGTTGAACTCATTACTTGTGCTAGTCCTTGTAGTAGATACTAGTTATTTTTCTGGACTGTATAAACTGTCTTCTGAAGTTTCGCATAGTGCTGCGGTGCATCAAGGAATAGACGCTTTGATTTTCTCCATAGTGCTGGCAGTAGCTATTATTTTGTTCTTTTTTAAAGGGCGATTAAATTTTATAAGTAATAACAATACTGTAAAATACCTGGCGCTTGCATGGGTAGTACAAAATGTTGTATTGGTGTTATTCACAGGGTTGAAAAACGTAGAATATGTACAAGAGTATTTTCTTACCTATAAGAGAATAGGCGTCTTTGTGTATTTATTATGCTGTATCGTGGGATTGGTATATACCTTTTTAAAAATTTACGATGTAAAATCCAATTGGTTCTTGGTAAGAAGGGTAGGATGGAGTTTGTATGCATTATCGATTTTTACACCCTTGGTAAATTGGGATGCGTTTATAATCAACTATAATTTTTCTGCGGCACATAGCGAACCTACTCATTTGGATATGAATTATATGTTGAGTTTACCTAGAGTGAACTATCCATTGATTAAAAATCATTTAAAGACATACAATGGCGAAATTGATCAATTAGTGCTTACAAAACTTGATGATATTACCCAAAATAAGAAATACTTCGATGTCTCAGATTGGCGGTCGTTTAACATGAGAAAGTATTATGCATTTAAAACTATCACACCATGAAAAAAAGAATCATAAGAGAATTAACATTGCCCATAGTTTTATCTATTTTGGCAGTTGTCCTTTTAGTTGGAAGGATATTTTATACAGGGGAGTTAAGATTTGTATTTCTCGTTTGGAATTTATTTCTAGCGTTCATTCCATACCTTTTTTCTGTTTTCGCTTTAAAGCATAAGGAAAACCATTGGAGATTTTGGCCGTTGTTTGGTGTGTGGATGTTATTTTTTCCCAATGCTCCATACATTCTTACCTATTTCATCCATTTAAAGTATTCCACCGCAGATACTTTTATGATGGATATTTCATTGATAGGAATTTTTAGTGTGTTAGGATTGTTTTTAGGAGCATTATCGCTACAGCACATTTTCATTTCATTGAAGCACCATTTTAGTCCTGCTGGAAGTTGGGGGATTGTGCTGGGAGTCATATTACTTTCAGGTATTGGAATCTATCTAGGAAGATTTATACGATGGAATTCTTGGGATATTTTGCATGCTCCTCATTTAATTTTAGAAGATATTTGGCTGCTATTTAGACATCCTTCCGAACATGTTTTTGCTTGGAAGTTTAGTATGGTCATTTCTATGTTTATATTTGTTAGCCTAATCATTTATCAAAGATTTTTATCCTATGTCGCATCCAAAAGAGCGTTTTTCAATTAAAGCAAGGTTACGCAGTTTCAAGTATGCTTTCAGTGGGATATTTAGCCTATTGAAAAATGAGCACAATGCATGGATTCATTGTGTTGCAACTATTGTTGCTGTAAGCGGAGGACTTTGGCTAGGTCTCAATGGGATGGAATGGCTCTTTGTTGTAGGAGCGATTTTATTGGTATTCGCTTTGGAGATGATTAACACAGCCATTGAGAGAGTCTGTGATGCCATAACCACAGAAATTGACCCAATGATCAAACAAGCCAAAGACTTGGCCGCTGGAGCAGTATTGGTAGGTGCATTGTTCGCTTTAACAGTGACTGGGGTTATAATTTATAATCATTGGAGAGAAATATTCTGAAGTGAAAAATGATAACTTTGCAGCTTAAGTAAAATCAAATGACAAAAGACGATTGTTTTGAATTGGGAATAATTTCCAAATTGTTTAGTTTTAAAGGAGAGGTAATCCTTTTTTTAGATAGTGATCAACCGGAACATTACTATGATTTAGACATGGTGTTTCTAGAAATCAATGGACAGTTGGTGCCCTATTTTGTGGAGAAAAGTGCAGTGCACAATAAAGCCAATCAGTTACGTGTGAGATTTGATACCGTAGATGATGAAGATGGAGCAAAAAGAATTGTCAAAAAGAAAGCATACTTACCTTTAGCGGAATTACCTCAATTGAAAGATGATCAATTTTATTACCATGAAGTTAAAGGGTTTATTATGCATGACCAAGATGATCAAAAGATTGGGAAGGTGCTTGACATCATAGAAAATCCTGCCAATACCTTGGCGGAGGTTCAGTATAATTTCTCAGAAGCATTGATTCCTTTGAATGATCAATCTTTTATCAGTATTGATAAAGCAAATAAAATCATTAAAGTGAACATTCCAGAAGGGTTGTTGGAAATTTATAAATAGCCTCTTTGTACTACTTACTATCCTAATTATATGTTAAATAAAGGTGATGGGTAATTTACTTTCCGTATATTTTAAAAAAAATATAACGAATGAAAAAAATTACAGCATTATTAACCATGCTTATGGCAGGTGGATCTTTTTTAGCACAAAACCCGGAAGCAACTTCAGTAGCAGATTGGAGTTATGATATTTATCAAGTGAATAAGAAGTACCCTGGGTATGTTATAACAGCAGATAATGACACAGTTCAAGGATTTATTAAAGCACAAAGTAGGTGTTCTGTAGGAGGCATGGGAGCAAGTAATCAAAACAGATGCGAGTTTTTTGCTAAAGAAGGAGATAAAAAACCAACAGCTAAATACAAGCCAGCAGATATCAATGGATATATGATTGCAGATAAGGTGTATGAATCTATTGCTTATAGTGGAGGTTTATTGAAGAAGCCTAATTTCAATTTGGTAGTCGAAGATGGCGCAATCAGAATTTACGAATGGTATTCTACTGTTGAAGGATTCTCATCAATTAGACAACAAAGTGGAGAGTCTCAAAAAGACTATGATGCTAGAAGATATTCTACTAACATAATTATCGCTAAAGGCGGTGAAGATCCTAAAGCACATAGTTCGTATTTACTGAAGTTTGCTGATAAAATGTCTGAATTAGTTTCAGAAAACACTGAACTTTCAGCGAAGGTTTCCAATAAGGAAGATGGCTACAAGATGTTTGCGATGTTTGCAATTATTAGAGAGTACAATGAATGGGCTAAAAATAATTAATAGAACTTATGAAGTATTTTAGTATAGCAATTGCAATGCTGCTGACCTATTCCAGTTTTGCACAGAATACAACTGTTTCTAGCAGTAAAGAAGAGGTTAATAATGCCACGGAAGCATTCTTTAACAGTTTCTTAGGGTCAAACGAAGCGGGTTATTTTCTTTTGAGAAAAGGCGGTCCCATTTCTAATGAAACCATCCTAATCGAGCAGTATGATCAAGATTTAAACTATTCATCTTCTTACAAAGTACTAGGCGCAACTGGAGTGATGGGTGATGGAACGCTACATAGAAAAACACTTATGAATAATGGTGTGATTTACAATTTTTATGAAGGATGGAAAAAGAGTGATTTAAAGAACTCTTACATCGTACAGAAAATGAATAAATCTGGCAGTGAAGTGGAATCAGAAACGGTTTTGGAGACAGAAACGGGAAAGAGTCAGATGAAATCAGCGTCTTATGATATTTCATTTTCGCCAGATGGTTCAAAATTAGCGGTGCTTACTCAAAAGCCGTTTGCCAAAGGTGAAAAAGAGCAACTAAGAATTCAAGTTTTTGCAACTAAAGACCTTAGTTCTATTTGGAAGAATGATGTGACATTGGATGTTGATTCAAAGAAACATCCTAGAAATGAGTTAATCGTGAATAATGCGGGAACAGTATGTTTTTTCAAGGATGTTAAAATATCAGGAAAAGAGCATTATTATCAATGGATCTCAGTAAAAGGCGATAAGGTAAATGTGCAAAAATTGGATTTGAAAGGTAATTACCCTACTTATGGTAAGTTGAAAATTGATGGCGCAGATAATTTCGTTTATGCAGCAATGCTTTCTGAAATAGGAAATGCTAGAAGTACTTGTCAAAATTTACTTTTCTTGAAAGCGGATGTTCAAGGTACATTAAGTGCTTCGGATGTGTCACCATTGGGAAGTAACTTATTGGGGATGATTGTTTCTGAGAAAAATGCTAATTCTGCTAATTATAAATTAGATGATTATGTGTTGAAAGATGTGAAAATAAATTCAAAGAATGAAATTTTACTAATTGCGGAACATCAAACTTCTTCTAAGGCGGCAGTAGGAACTGCTCAGCCTCCAGTTTATAATTATACTTATAATTATGGAGGTGTAATGATAGTGGCAGCAGATGCAAGTGGGAAAAGATTGTGGAATACCTTCTATTCTAAAAAACAATCTGAGGTTACAAGAGATGCAGAGGTAACTTATGGTTCATTTGCAAGCCACCTTATCAACGATGAGTTGTATTTGTTATGGAACTATACAGATTACCATAGAGAGCCTCTAAAAGGATTCAGATATTGGGAAGATATGAGTGGTGCAAAAATTAATTTAGATAATCTATTTGGACCTGAAGCGGTTTACCCAACATTATTGACAAAGATCAAAAGTGATGGTTCTATAGCTAATGAAGACAAAACATTTATGTCTGAAGCACTGTCGGAAATTCAAAAGCCTAATGCCTATAAAATGGCAATAGATCCTGATTTCTCAATAGTAAAAGATGGAAAGATAATAGTGTTGTCTAGAATGGAGTCAATTTCAGCCAAACGATATAAGTTTAACACTATTTCAGTGAAGTAAAATAGTGAGACACAGTTTCTAGGAGAAGTAATACAGCTATTTTATTAGTTGTATTACTTTTTTTTGATTCGGAATTAGGTAAGTCAGTTGCTTGCCAAAAGCATTGAAGTTTTGCACTTTTAGTTATCTAGAAAGAAACATTAAATGAGAGTAAGATCTGATTGTATAATTTATCAATTGGAACGATAGGGGAGTAATCGTATATGTTCTGATATCTCAAAATTAAACCTAAATGTTGGGTGAAATTGTATTTAATACTTGTACTATTGGCTAACCTAGGCGAGATTATTAATTCATCAAATTTACTTTGGTAGTAAACACTTATATCCAAGTCAACATTGAAGTCAGACTGCCATTTTAGACTTAAGTAACTACCTACTTTTACACTTTCTTCTACAATATCGCTTTGAGCAAGAGGTACGAGTTCATCACGAACTCCATCATAATTCCAACGCTCAAATTCATAAAAAGGACCAATCCCTGCATAGAACCCCAATTTGTCCGACAGGAAGATTCGGTATCTT
>CAJYBK010000201.1 GCA_913064955.1 uncultured Flavobacteriales bacterium | reverse complement strand
ACTCCTGCTCAATGGCAATGCCTATCAATCCACTAAAAATACTCTTAGTCATAGACCATCCTAATTGCTTGGTGTCTTTATTAAAACCATCAGAATATTGCTCTGCAATGATTTGCCCATCTTTAAGTACTAACACTGCACGAGTTCCATAAGGCTTTTCCTTGTCATCGTCAATGAAGTGATTGCTTACCGCTTTTTTTAGTGCAGAGTAGTCAACGTTGGGCATAGTGTTATTGCTTATCAATTCTTGATTCTCAATTGCTTTGGAATAATTAACTGGTGCAAGAAAGTCCTTAGCATCTGTCTCATTTAGAATAGCACAACCTTTTTGCGGGTGGTAATAAGCTGTTTTTGCTCCCATTCCCCAAACAGTTGCTGTGACTGTCTTTTTCTCTTCATCAATTTCTGTCTTAGCGTATTTAATCAAACTAAATTGGAACTCATTTTCCATTACATTTTTGGGGTCGCGCTCCGCAATAAAAACACAAGAACACATATCTTTTGCCGCATAGCCTGTTACAATTGGCAGTCTATTGTAGGCATAGGTCAAACCAAAAATCAATGCAATTAGCAAGGTAAGAAGTATGAGTTTACCGTAATGTTTCTTGAGAAATTTCATGCTGTATTATTCTTGTCTATACAAAAGTAAACGTTTCCTTTTGATATTAAATACTATGCTCCTAAATTTACACCATGACAAAGGATAAATCAGTATTAATCATCGGCAAGGTTTGGCCTGAACCCAATTCTTCTGCAGCAGGCAAAAGAATGATGCAATTGATTGAAATGATGCAGGAACAAGATTATACCATCACTTTTGTGAGTACTGCTGCTCACACTGATTTTGAGGAAAATTTAACTGGACATAAGGTCTCCTTTCAAATGATCAAATTGAACGATGCTTCGTTTGATTCTTTTCTAAGTCAATTACAACCATCTATAGTCATTTTTGATAGATTCATGACCGAAGAACAATTTGGATGGAGAGTAAGAGAGCACCTTCCTAGTGCAGTTCAAGTTATTGATACAGAGGATTTACATTTTCTGAGACACGCCAGGCAAGAAGCAGTGAAAAAAAACTTGCCTGTAGACTTATATAATGAAATAACAAAAAGAGAATTAGCAAGTTTGTATAGAGCGGATGTAAGTTTGATCATTTCCGAATATGAAATGAGTTTGCTTCAAACCCAGTTTAAGATACCAGCGGATAAACTAATTTATTTGCCCTTAGTTTTTGATGAGGTGGAACCTAATGCAAAGTCTTTTGAAGATCGCAAGGACTTTGTATTTATAGGTAATTTCTATCATGAACCCAATTGGGATGCTGTGCTACAGTTAAAAAAACATTGGTTGCATATCAAGAGTTTGGTTCCCGATGCAAAGATGAATATTTACGGAGCCTATCCTTCTCAGAAAGTAACTGATCTGCACAATGAAAAAGAAGGTTTTCTAGTGAAGGGTAGGGCAGTATCAGCAAAAGAGGTTATTGAAAATGCAAGAATATTGTTAGCGCCACTTCGATTTGGTGCTGGCCTGAAGGGTAAGTTGCTGGAGTCGATGAATTATGGAACACCTAGTGTTACCTCTTCCATCGGTGCAGAGGGAATACTTACGAATAATTGGAATGGTTTAATATGTGATGATTTCTCAACTTTGGGAGATGAGTTAACGAAATTGTATAATGATAAAACAACTTGGGAAGCAGCGCAAGTGAAAGGCTATGCAACGATACAAGGGAAATTCTCAAAATCATTAAGAACTGGTTCATGGATAGATAAAATAGACTATATAAAAGATAATCTAAACAGTCATCGCCAACAAAATTTCATAGGAGAATTATTTCATCATCACTCATTGCAAAGTACCAAATACATGGCGAAGTGGATTGAAGAGAAAAGCAAATTAAAATCGGAACAATAGCATATTTCAGATTCCAATAAACGATTTTTATTCCATTAATGAATTGACCTGATTAATAAAGTCATCAACTTGTGCCTTTTGTTCGGAATCAATGTTTTGAAGCATAAAGAAAGTGGATGTAGTTTTACCTGAAATTTCAAAATCTCCATTTCTTTTTTCCTTGGATTCAATACTTTTTATTTGCTTGATATGAAACCGTTTTGACTCTTGGCGTTCAAAAACCTCTATCACCCTTCCGTCAAAAGAGATTAAAGATTCATAAGAATTTGAGATTTCAATCATAAGAATTATTTATTTTTAATAAGAATTATTCAAATCTACGAATAAAATCATGCGCTTATCAGATAAGATTTTTATATCTCCTCATTCCTCAATCTCAAAGCGTTTCCAATTACAGAAACAGAACTAAAACTCATGGCCAATGCAGCAATCATAGGAGATAGTAATAAGCCAAAAATAGGGTAGAGTAAACCTGCGGCAATAGGCACGCCAATGGTGTTGTATATAAGTGCAAAAAACAAGTTTTGCTTAATGTTTTTCATTACTGCATGGCTCAGGTTTTTGGCTTTTACAATGCCGTCTAAATTTCCTTTTACCAAAGTAATCATTGCACTTTCAATCGCTACATCTGTTCCTGTACCCATGGCTATTCCAACATCACTTTTGGCCAAAGCAGGAGCGTCATTAATTCCATCTCCAGCCATAGCGACTACTTTGCCACTTTGTTGCAATTTCTCAACTTCTTTTAGTTTGTCTTCAGGGAGCATTCCCGCTTTAAAATCTGTAAGTTTAAGTTCTTTAGCAACCGCTTGAGCAGTGGCATGATTATCTCCAGTAAGCATCACTACAGCAATACCTTTATTTTGCAAAGCTTTAATCGCTTTAGCACTAGTTTCCTTTATTTTATCTGAAATGACTACATATCCACATACTTCACCATCAATAGCAAGAAATGAAACCGTTTTTCCTTGCTGTTGGAATGTCAATGCTTCTTCTGCCATAGCAGCAGAAATACTCGCTAAAGAATGTTCCATCATTTTAGGATTACCCAAACTCACTTTTTTATCTTTAACAATTCCCTCAACACCTTGTCCGGTCACTGCACTAAATTTTTCAACGGGTACAAAATCAATATTTTTTTGTTTACCGAATTTAACTGTTGCAGCTGCCAATGGGTGCTCACTATTATTGTTAAGTGAAATTATAAATTGAGTAATATCTGACTCACTCCATAGATTGTTAAAAGAGCCTATTTTTTCCACTGTAGGTTTTCCTTCCGTAATGGTACCCGTTTTATCCACAATAAGTGTATCCACTTTGTCCATTTTCTCCAATGCTTCAGCATTCTTTATTAACACTCCATTTTGAGCACCTTTTCCTACTCCTACCATGATAGACATAGGTGTTGCTAAGCCTAAAGCACAAGGGCAAGCGATAATTAATACAGCAATGGCATTGATCAATGCAAAAACATATTTGGGTTCTGGTCCCCAGATAGCCCATACAGCATAAGTAATCAATGAAATGATCACAATGGCAGGAACAAAATAGCCTGATATTTTGTCTGCAATATTCTGAATTGGCGCACGACTTCTACTAGCATCATTCACCATTTGAATGATTTGAGCTAACAAAGTATCACTCCCTATTTTTTTTGCTTTGACTAAAAAGGTTTGATTACCATTGATGGTACCACTACTTACCTTGTCTCCTATAGTCTTACGCACAGGAATAGGTTCTCCGGATATCATAGATTCATCAATGCTGGTTTCACCTTCTGTAATGATACCATCCACAGGTATCTTATCACCGGGCTTTACTTTTAAGATATCATCTAATTCAATTTTGTCAATGCTTACTACAATTTCTTGCCCATTCACCATTTTAATGGCTTTGTTAGGCGCCAATTTCAATAATGCTTTTACCGCAGAATTGGTTTTACTGTGTGCTCTTGCTTCTAACAATTGACCCAGCAGCACTAAGGTAAGTATCACCGTTGCTGCCTCAAAGTATACATGGACTTCACCCATGTGTGACTTAAATTGATCAGGAAAAAAGCCAGGAAATAATAACCCAAATAAACTAAAAGTCCAGGAAACTCCAGCGCCAATTCCAATAAGGGTAAACATATTTAAATTCCAGGTGACAATACTTCTGTAAGCACGCTCAAAGAACATCCATGTTGCATAAAACACCACTGGTATCGATAAGACAAACTGCACCCAATTCCAATACTTCTGCGACATTAAATCATAGAGTGGATTATTCGGAACCATCTCACTCATGGATATTATAAAGATAGGCACTGTAAATATTACCGCAAATTTGAATTTCTGTAAGAGCTTTTTGTACGTTTTTTCTTCTGCAGAAACATCACTTTCCAAGGGCACCATTTCCATTCCGCATTTGGGGCAAGCCCCTGCTTCATTTTTTACAATTTCTGGATGCATCGGGCACGTCCATTGTGCAGCAAATGATACGTTCATATTTTGCTCTTCCACCAAGTCCATTCCACAGACAGGGCAGTCGCCTGCTTTGTCATAGGTTTTTTCACCTTCGCAGTGCATAGGGCAATAGAAAGTACCTGTTCCGTTTTCTACTGGTTTCGCCTTCTTGTTAGTTGGGGCAGGGAGGTGTTCGCCAATGTTGTGGATGGAGTAACTGCCGCCATCTTTTTGCAAGGCATCTTGAAAAGTTTCAATTGGAATATGCGCTTCCATCTCAATGGTAGCTTCTGCTTTTTCTAAATCGACAGTTGCTTTGGTTACACCTGCTACATTATTTAAAGTTTCTTCTACATGATTGCGACAGCCGTTGCAAGTCATTCCTTGAATTTGATATTTATGTTGCATGTTGGTCTATCGGTTGGTGATTTATTATTAAAACTTTCTAATTTCTATTTTGGTCAGAACAATATCTTGTTTCTTACAAGTTAGCCAATAATTTTTTCAAACGCCAAGCGTTCAGCACCACTATTTAAAATAATGATGCCACAATATTTGTATTCCATGCTTTTAAGTAGTTTTTGCATTCCCATATTTTCAGAATGAGTATCTACTCTAAGACTTGAAATTCCTTTCTTTTTTAAATCCTGTTCATAATGACCAAAAACAAACCTTGCTAAACCAGATTTTCTAAATTCATCTTTTACTGCAATTCTATGAATTACACCATAAGTTGAATCATGAGAGGTTTGCCAATTACCATCAATTCGGTCGTAGGTATATTCATGTTTGGTGGTGCAGACACTTGTTCCCATGATCGTTCCTTTGTCATTATAGATCACATAACTATCTTGATTTGCTATATCCAATAATATTTGCTCCTCATTAGGATAGCCATCTTGCCATTGGTCAATTTTTAAACTAGCCAGGTATTTTTGAGCATCGCCAATAATAGACATGATGGCGCTTAAATCTTCCTTATTTGATTTTCTAATTTTCATCAATCAAATTTTTAATAGAGAAGTGTCTCCCTCAATGATGTGATACAATTCCTTTGCCTTATCTCGATAACAAGCGTTGAAATGCCACCATTCTGTTTGTATATTAAAAAACTTACCTTCCTTCATAACTTTTCTGAGAAGAATTCTATTGTCCACTTGTGCTTGAGAAAGCAAACTGTCCTTTAACAAGGAAGGCTCTTTTGTGGGCCAAGCCAAAACACCAATATAGTCATAAGGAGTGCCCATATCTAATGGTTGTAGTGTAGTTTTGTCATAAAGAGTAATATCAACAGCTGCTGCAAAATTATGCAAAGAACCTTTGGTTGGATTACTCACAAATTTTGTTTTTTCATGCAGAGGCATATCCAGTAAATCCCACATATATTGTTGAACCAAACGTGGTCTTAGTCCGTCATAAAGCAGCAAAGTAAGATTGGAGTCAATAGATTGAAGTTTTTGCTGACAGAGAATCAGTCTATCAGCCACATCTGGCTGTAAATAGCAGTTTTCTAAACAGCCATAAACATCTTTTTTCATAAAATTATCTTCAGTACTATATTTCAATTCCACTAGTATACTAGAATCTTTTTCTCTTATATTGACTAATCCTTCATTAATGAGATAGGTATCCCAATCACATGGTATTACTTCCACTTCATTGATTATTTCGATTGAAGTTGTGTCAACCTGAACAGAATCAGAGTAGACAGTTAGACTCTCTTTTTTGATTTCAGTATCAGGACTAATTTCTCCATCATTGCAACTTTGAATTATCAAAGCCATTGCTATAGCAGCTATACCTATCAGTTTCATTTTTTTCATTTTTTGTTTTCACCCCCTAACATGCGTTTTAAACATATGGTAATTGCACATATAAAAAGGTGAAGGGTCTTTAT
>CAJYBK010000200.1 GCA_913064955.1 uncultured Flavobacteriales bacterium | reverse complement strand
TAAAGATATCGATGCTTTATTATTCCTAATAAGGTTAGCTAGACCTTCTGACGCGAAGATAAAAGTGGTACATATTCTAAACTTTGAAGAATCCAAAAAAGTGAATAAACAGAAGTTATTAGACAATTTGGAGCGAAGAGTAAAAGAGAAAGATGATTACACTGGAATTAATTATGAACTTTTACATAGTGATGATCCGGAAACACGACTTCATATGTTATGTGAAGAAAAAAAACCAGATTTATTAACTTTAGTAATGGGAAAACAAGGCTTTTTTGAACGTTTATTTTTTGGTAGTCTTACTGAAAAACTAGTTCATAAAAGTAATGTTCCAATGTTAATATTTGCAGCAGATTAGATTGAATATCTTTAATGTAAACTCTTAAATTTTAAAATCGTAACACATATAAGGGAAGACAAGAAATAAATACAAAATCAACCCAAAAAATACACTAAAATGCGTAAAGCCAATTATTAATTTGTTATGATTTCCTATTCCAAAATATCTAAGCAGGTAAATGAAGTCGTTAGTTTTAATGACCTAGTTTCTATACCTTTTGAAAGTAACATTAATGCCATGTGCTGGAATCGTCAACTAAAAGGAAATTTCTACGAGATTGTCAACCAATTAGAACTGACTGGAAACATTACAGAAATTAATGAAAATGAACTTCTTAATCTTCAACTGAGCAAGGAAGGTCAACTTGCTCGTGAAATTCTTTTAAATGACCTGTTACTGTTGCAGTCTCAAGGTGCAGCACCAGTGCTAAACGTCATTAAATACTATGACCGCGATGATACTTTTCCTTTTTTCCCAACTGATGTATATTCCTTTCATGTAGATCGCTCTCCAGTTCCCACAGACACTTTCTTGTGTACTTACCATGGTGAACCTAGTGAGATACTCCCAAATTCACAAGGCATACAAAAAGTAATTATACCCGAAATTCGTGAAGAGTTAATTAAACTACACAATGGCAATGCTGAGGATTTTGAATCATTTCTAGTAGATAATTTCTTTGACCTGCATTACCAAGCACATCCGGAGGCACAACCTATTAACTTAGGACTAGGTCATATGTGGAAAATAGCTATTGATCATCCAGAAAGTAAAGTACTTCCTTGTCTGCATCGTGCTCCTGAAGAAAAAGATGGACAACTTAGATTATTAATGATTTGTTGAAGGTGCGAATTACTCCCATGCGTAATTAAAACTAACACTAACGCGCTCTTCTTCTGCCATATTCATAGGCACTTCATGTCGTAACCAACTTTCCCAAAGTAATACATCGCCCACCTCTGGCTGTACATAAACAAAACTTCGATTTTCTTCACGTGCATCCACTTCTCTAGTAGGCGCAGCCATCATCATACTGTGCCTTGGATCCTCAAATTTTATAGCGCTTGCACCTTTTGGCACTGCTACATATGTTGTTCCACTGATTACACTTTGAGGATGAATATGAGAAGTGTGAATCCCTCCTTCCGGGAGTATATTAATCCAAATTGACTCCAATTTTATTTGCTTTCCATCTAAATTAAACTGAAGATCTTTCACAAATTCCGCAACATGTTTATCCAACAACTCAACCAGATTTTCAAATATTGGGAAACGCCATCTCAAATCATCCAAAGAAGCATAACTGGTGTAACCAGGGAAATCATTGTCATCACACCATTGTTGCCCAGCTACATCATCATCTGCTATGGACAAACAAGATAATTCCAACTCTGCTGGATCAGGAGCTTGGCCCAACTCGGCTAATTTAGCGCGATAAAGACGCGTTACAAATAATGAAGCAATTTTTGACATAATACTAAGACCTTTTCTATTTATAATTTATAAGATCGCTGAAATTCAATATAAAAAACAAAATAAACAACTTATTATAAAAATAAGTTAAATAATACTTACAATTTCACCAACTCTCCTCCATCCTCACCGCAGCCAGGCCCCAAAGTAATCACCTGATTAGCAGCCCTAATCAAGGTAACATTATGCTCTATAAAAAGAATTGTATCACCTCGTTCTACAATGGCTTGAAAAACGGTAATCAATTGTAATATGTCATAATAATGAAGTCCAGTGCTTGGCTCGTCAAACAGGTATAAAGTAGCCCCTTTACTCTTTTGCATTAATGAAACAGCTAGTTTTAATCTTTGGCTTTCTCCTCCTGATAATGTATCTCCATGCTGACCTAATACTAAATGGCCGACACCTACTTGTAACAGTACTTTCAACTTCTCTACAACTACGCCTGATTCAAAAAATGCAATCGCTTCAACAACCGTCATTTGTAATACATCACCTATGGAATGACCTTTCAAAGTACATTCAAGAATTGTATTATTGTATCTACTTCCTTGGCAAGTATCACAGGTCAACCAAATATCACTCATGAAATCCATGCTTGTTTTTTGTTTCCCTAAACCGGAACAAATGCTACACTTTCCATTTTTACTTAGGTAAGAAAAATCCGCTTTTTTGAGCCCCCTCGACTTGGCTTCCTCTGTTTTAGCAAAAACAGTTTTTAAATCCTCTATAATCCCTGTGTAAGTAACTGGGGAGCCTATTCCACTCTGCTTCAATGCTGATTGATCAATCAAAAACACCTCATCAAATTGATCCAATCCAAAAACCGACTTACATTTTACAGCTTTATTTTTCTTCCAGGATTCATAAAGTACCTCCTTTATCAAACTTGATTTTCCACTACCAGAAATACCTGTCACGGCAATTATTTGATGCGAAGCAAATGTTACATCAACTTGTTTTAGATTATTCGCAAATGCTCCTTTAACACCAAAGACATCTCCTTTCGTTTTATGCTTTTTAAATACTTTTGATTTCTCATTCAGTAATTGGTAAGTGACAGATTGCTTATCCAAACCAGATAGTTCACCTTGATAAATTACTTCCCCTCCTAATTTTCCTGCTCCAGGCCCCATCTCAACAATGTAATCAGCTGTTTGAATAAATTCAGGATCATGTTCCACCACTATGACTGTGTTGCCATTGGAAACTATCTTTTTCAGTAAGCTAGACAAGACTGTTACTTGCTTACTGTCCAAACCTATCGTAGGCTCATCCAATACATAGATAACCCCAAATAAATGTGTGGATAATTGCCCCGCCAATGTTACTCTCTGCCTCTCCCCTCCTGATAATGAACTTACAGTCCTATCTAGCGACAAATATCCTAAACCAAGATCAACAATGGTTTCTAATGCTTTAATAACCTTAGGCAGCACAACTTGGCAAATCGCCAAAACAATTTTATCTACTTTACTATCAACACCCTTGATCAATTCCAGACAAGAAACTATACTCAATTGAGTTAATTCATGAATGTTTTTATCTAAAAACCGTGTTTGCATCAATTCAGGTTTCAGTCTACTTCCATTACATTTCGGGCAATTCACCTCGTGTAACAGTTCCGCTAAGTTCTTGGTGTTTTTGTTATGTAAAGTTCGTTGATACTCATCATCTATATAATTGCAAAGCCCAAGCCATTTGGCTTGTAAATTTTGAGTCCCGGTTCTAGATTTAGTGGAAAACTCCCATTTCACCTCAAATATGGCATCTCCAGTGCCATAGAGGATAATAGATTGTAACTTTTTATCTAAACTACCCCAAGGAACATCTAAATTCCAATTGTTCTGTATTGCCGCTTTCCTTAAAGTTGCCATGAACTGACCATTGACATCCGAATAGTAATCTATTGCTTTGTTTGAAACGACTGCACCTTCAAAAACAGATTTAGAAGGGTCCGTAATGATAAATTCAGGATCACATTTTCGTTTTGCACCCATTCCTTCACATACCGGGCATGCACCTAAATGATGATTAAAAGAAAAATGCTGTGCAGTGTATTTCCTCCCATCTTGTTGAGCAATCCTGGAGTACAACAACCTAAAAGCATCATACACTCCCGATAATGTTCCCACGGTAGACCTTTTAGAAGGTGTACCTCCTTTTCGATTGATTCCAATAGCAGGTCCTAAACCGGAAAATGACTTTATTTCAGCAGTACTGTTTTGTTGTAGGAAGCTTCGATTATATGTAGATAATGACTCTGTAAATCTAGCATTTGCTTCCGCAAATATTGTATCATAAACTAAAGATGACTTTCCACTGCCAGATAGCCCAGTAACTACTGTTAATTTATTTTTAGGAATACGAACCGTTATATTTTTCAATCCATGAGTGCTTACACCACTTAGAATAATCTCATTTTGAACAACAGCTTTTATATTAGTCGTTTGAATAGCATTCTCAGCCTTTCTCTTACTTAATTTGGGAACACCTTGATGAATAATTTGACCTCCAGTTGATCCACCTTTTGGCCCTAGTTCAATATGCCAATCGCAACACTCAATTATGGATTCATCTTGCTCAATGCAAACAATTGTATTGCCTTTTTGCTTTATTGCATCAAACAGTTGGAGCAAGGAATTTACATCACTTGAATGCAGTCCAATGCTAGGTTCTGTAATTATATACAAGGTGTCTCCTGTGTCTTTTTTCTGAAGTTGATAAGCAATTTTAATCCTTTGCGCTTCTCCGCCCGATAGTGTTGTAGAAGATTGACCTAAGGTTAAATATCCCAGTCCAATGTCTTTTAATATTCCTAAACCGGCAAGGACTTTTTTCTCTCCCTCAAAAAATTCCAACGCTTCTTTTACAGACATTTTATATACATCAGCAATGGAAAACCCTTTATAATTTATTTGAAGAGTCTCATCGTTAAATCTATCTCCATTACAGGTCCCACAAATCAAATCCACGTTACCCAAAAAGTGCATCCCAATCTGTATTTTACCGGCACCTTGACAGTTCTCACACCTACCTCCTTTGTTGTTAAATGAAAAACGAGACTTGGTATACTTTAGCTTTTTAGATTCAGGAAGGCTTGCGTAAATATCTCTTATAGCATCTGACAACCCTAAATAAGTAGCCGGGTTACTTCTCGGTGTTTTACCTATCGGTGAATGATCTACAAAAATTAGTTTATTGATGCGTTCGATATTTTCATGATTAGTCACTTTGACTTTCTCAGAAGCCCCCCCCCCTAATTGTGCTTGCACAATTTTGAACAAGGTTCCTTTTACAAGACTTGTTTTACCTGTTCCCGATCTTCCACTAACCACGTTAAGTTTCCCTAACTGAAATTCAACATTAATATTTTTTAGATTTCGTTCTTTACATCCAATTAGTTTAATTGACTCCCCCTTAGTAACTTTAGAAGTTCCAATCCTATTAAAAGAACTAAATACAGCTCGATAGGTAGCACTTTTCTCCTTTAAAGTGTCACTTTTGACAAACTCCGAAAAAGCACCATTAAAAATTAATTCTCCCCCTTCGACACCAGCGGAAGGACCAATCTCTATGATATGATCCGCACTGGTAATGGTATCAAGATCATGTTCTACTACAATTACTGTATTGCCTTTTTTGACCAATTCTTTAAAATGATAAATCATTCGCTCATTTTCCTGCGAGTGTAAGCCAATGCTTGGCTCGTCAAAGACGTAAAGAACATCACTCAACGGCACCAGAATTTGATTTGCAATTCTGATACGCTGAATCTCACTTGCACTTAGCGTTTTAGCCGAACGATCCAGTGTGAGATGTCCGACTCCCAAGTCTTCTAACAAATCAATTTGGCTTTCGATTTTATCAACAATTTCACGGGCTATGGACTGCCATTTATTGTCATTAATCCATGTTTTCAATTCATTTAATTCCATAGTGATCCACTCCGCTATGGTCTTATTTTGCAGAGTAACACTCAGTGCAGTTCCATTCAACCTGGCCCCATTACATGCTTGACAGGTTACTGCATGCACGTATTTAAGGATATTCGCATTTCTGTCTCTTCTTAAAATATCTGACATGATTGGAATCATACCTTTATAATATCCTTCCTCTCTTGGTTTTGCCTTTATCCCTGTCCATTTCAAGCGAGATTCCAAACTATGTTTTCCAAAGGGAACCTTGATCTTGTTACTGCCATGTAAAACGATTTTTTGTTGCGCAATAGTCAATTTATTCCATGGAATATTAACATTAAAACCTTCCGCCTCACAAACTTGATTAAGCACATCAATGGTTACCTGAGAATACATAATATAACCGCTTGGTAAAGTCGGTGCTAAAGCTCCTTCCCAAATTGTTTTGTCCGGAAAAACTATTAATCGATTCAAGTCAATTTCTTCTTGTTTGCCTATACCGTTGCAAGCCTGGCACTTCCCTATTTCAGA
>CAJYBK010000199.1 GCA_913064955.1 uncultured Flavobacteriales bacterium | reverse complement strand
ATGGGAGAAAAGAGAAACTATAAAGAATGAAACGGCTCGGTCTTACTTATTTACTGCTGCTTATCGTACGATGCTGGATAAGATAAAGAAGCATAAGCCTTTGTCTACGGAAGTTACTCCCTATGTTGAGCCCAATCACGAACTTGGTTATTCGGATGCAGGAGAACACATTGAAAGAGCATTGAATCAATTACCTGAAAAGCAAAAGGCTGCGGTTACTTTAAGAGATTACGAAGGATATAATTATTCTGAAATAGGAGAGATTTTAAATATGAATGAGTCACAAGTGAAAGTGACTATATTCAGAGCTAGAAAAGCGTTGAAAGCAATATTAGGATCAATAGAAGCATTGATATGAATTTGATAAACACAAATAACTACGAAGCCTTTTTGCTAGATTACAGCGAAGGAACTCTTCCTGCAGAGCAGGTGGCGGAGTTGTTGCTGTTTGTAGAACTTCATCCGGAACTTGAAATTGATTTGAACGAATTTGAATTAGTTTATCTTGATTCGAATGCCAGCAAAGAATTTGAGAACAAGGAATTGCTAAAGCAATTGCCTAGAATAGAAGAGTTGGTCATAGGACATACCGAGTCTGTTTTAACGGACAAAGAAATTAACGAGTTGAACGCTCTTTCTGATGAATTTGCTGCAGTTGAAAAGTTAAAAACAGCATACCAGAAGACCATTCTTCCGAGTCAACCAGTTATATATCCACATAAAAAAGATTTAAAGAGAACTCAGGTGGTTCCAATATATTGGTTGGGAGCAGCGGTGGCAGCAATGTTGATTGGTTTTGTTGTGTTGTTTGATTTTAGTCCTTCTGCAAAGCAATCTTATGCCACAACTGGGGATTCATGGCAAATTGAAAAAATCAATAATATAGAATCAAATGAAGTGATTGAATTGGCGTTAAGTATGGTTGACACTATTGATGTTGTGGACGAACAAGAAAAAACTACCCCGGTTCCATTATTTAAGGAAGATGTGGCAGTTTTCGAGCAAGATAAACCAGTAGGTTTTGTCAAAAAAGATAGTGTAATTCATACAGAACCAGCGGTTATGGAGGAAGTGATGTTGCATGTCCCTGAAGATATCGTAAAAGCGGATCAAGATACAGTTGTTTCACCGATAGAAATTCCTGAAGATGATAATCTTGCTATGGTGCCTAATGAAAAGATTGAGCCGCTTTCAGTGAAGGATTTTCTAAAACTTAAAACCAAGGAAATAGTTTTGAAGGACAAAGGATCAAATGTGGCAACTGCAGATAATAATGATTTATTAGCGTCATTAGCAGCCAGTATGAATGAAAAAACAAAAATGGACGTAGCCTACCACAATGAAGTTTCGGATGATAAGAAAATCACTAAATTTAAATTAGGTAAAATCGAGTTTTATAAATCTTCTTCCAAGTAACTAGAAGATTATTGTAATTAGTCTTATGCCGGCAATAACAGCACCTGCAATCGACAAAAAGTATCCCAAATTGATATTGTTAGTGATGGTAGATCCATACAATTGAGGGTTCTGTTCAACGTTTTCTTTATGCCCTTTGGCTACATTAAAACCATAAATACCAGCAATTAATCCAATAAAAAAGAAAGGTAGAAAGGAAGCGATAATAGCTACAATACCTGTGATTTTGGCTGATTTACTTTGTTCTAGAGTTACGGTTTCTCCTTTGGATACAGTGCTTTTCTTCTGTTGCGAACTAGTTTTTCTACTGGATTTGGAATAGGTAGAAGAGTTCTTTTCAGCGTTTTCTTTAGCCGCTTTATTCTGTGCAATGATTTTACGTAAAATATCTTCCTTGTTTAGCCGCTCTTGTGTGTTTTTTAGGGCATCTTCAAATGATGGTATTTCATTTCCATTTTCTGTAAATGTGAAATCATCTTCTAGTTCCTCCTCGTTATTTTCAATAGTGGTTTCTTCTACTTGAGGTTCAAAGGTAATTGTGTTTTCAGTTGGTTTAGGCGTGGACTTAGGCTCTTCAAAAACTGGCTTGTTAATATGAATTTCTTGAGTTTCCATCACTGGAGTTTCAAATTCTGATTTGAAATCCTCTTGCACAATTTCTGGCATTTCTAAATGCTCCATGTCCGGTTTGTCCGGCTGCATTTCCTCTTTTTCTTTATCTCCAAAAGTTACATTTAGTTCGGGAAATACGACTTCCGGTTGATCAAAAGTGGGTGTGTTTGATTCCAATTTATCCTTTTCGGATTCCTGACGTAACTTCATTTCTGCCTCAAAAGAATCTCTTGCGCTATCTAAGTCTGGACGCTCATAAGTAGGCATTTCGTAGTTTTGAGCAGCAGGTCTATCAAAGTTTCTAACTGGATCGGGATCAAAATCAGAAGAACTGATGTCCTCAATTTCTGTTTCTTCATTTTCTGTAACAGGTTCCTTTCTGTTTTTTGCAAAGTTGGCCTCAGTAATCAATTTTTCTAATTCACTCTTTTTGATACCCACTTTTTTGGCAAGGTCATTCAATTCTATCAATTGGCCTACACCGGGAGGTCCGTCTTGGGTGAATTCTTTTATTTTATTGATTAAAGTTTCCATTTGATTTCAAGTTTTATTTCACTCGCATGATATTCATGGTTGCCGCAGACATCTCGTCTTCAATGTTACCAAACTTATTGGTGTAATCCAATTGGCTTTTTTGAATGACTCTCAAAGCTTCTTCTCTTCCATAAGTAGCGTCAATCTCCACTTTGGCAGATTCTTCTCCAGGAATATTTTTGTAAGTAAGAAAGTAGTGTCTCAATCTGTTAATAATACTTTCTGGACAATCCAAGATGTCTTTATATTTAGAATAAATCTGATCATCCTTCAAAACAGCAATGATTTTGTCATCCGCTTCATTATCGTCAATCATTCTGAATCCCCCAATAGGAATTGCAGGAACAATGATGTTTCCATGGGTAATATTTCTTTCAGTAAGCACACAAATATCCAAGGGATCCTTGTCCCCAACAATGCCCTTTTTACCACTTGCCTTCATGCACTCTTCGGCTACATTTTCACCACAGTAAGTTTGAGGTACAAACCCATATAAGGCAGGGACTATATTAGAGAATTTCTGAGGTCTATCTACTTTGATAAAACCAGAATCTTTATCTATTTCATATTTGACTGTATCTGACGGTGTCATTTCAATAAATGACATTACAATGTTGGGAGCATCTTCCCCAATGTCAATTCCATGCCATGGGTGTGATTGGTACCTTCTTGCTGCTTTTTGCCATAATTGGCTAAAATCTTTTTCCATTATTCTTCAAATTTCCTTTGCATAGCTAATTTAGTAAAGTCTTTGTACGATCCTTTACAATCTATGCTACAATAAATATTTTTTTCCTGAGATATTCGAGTCATATCTTCAATAAGTTTATTCTTGTCTTCTTCTTTGAGCCAGTCCAAATCTATTAAATATGGGCTGCCTTCTTTCATCATGACGTGAATATCATTTTGCCTGCTATCTATTTTTAAAACATCGGTCCATTTGATGATTATCAATTCATTGGTGATTATTGTAATGCTTCCTGAGTTGATTAGGATTTTGTATGGCTTTGCTACGAAATTAAAAATCAGATGCGCCATGCCTTCTATAAAATAAAGTGACCCAACAATCCCCAATGCCCAACCAATGTCAATGTGTTTTAACATAATGTATCCGAAGAGTCCAAAATATAATAGCAAGATACCCTCATAGACTAATATCTTTTTAAATCCAAAAAGTGAAACGGAGTATCCTTGTGATTTGAGGCCTAAAAATAAAGCTTGCCAACGAGATGAAATTTTTATCAAAAGAAGAAAACCTAGGAATATGGCTATACCAGTGAAAATTTCCTCAAGGTATGGTATTTGAACGTCCATATCATCATTGAAATAGATGAATCCCAAGCCGGAACACAAAATCACAATTACTATAGTTAGGACGGTTAAAATCTTTTGCATGAAACAAAGGTATGCAATTCCTTATTATCAAAA
The DNA here is from genome assembly GCA_913064955.1 of uncultured Flavobacteriales bacterium. Lineage (GTDB taxonomy): Bacteria > Bacteroidota > Bacteroidia > Flavobacteriales_D > Parvicellaceae > Parvicella. The sequence continues at coordinate 2,301 of CAJYBK010000199.1, read as the reverse complement.
CCTAGATTGAGCATAGAATTAACATATAATTAATGGCTGAAAATAGTTCTCTGATTGTTACATTAAATCATATTCCATATATTTGAGCATAGATAAGAAGCCATGAAAATTACCTTTAACAAAGTAATCCCCAATCCAATGAAAGGAGAACAGTTCTCAGCAGAGAGCGTGTGGGGAAATTCTTGTGAGGTGGATAGTAGTTTTAGTTATTTTCTTAAGTCGGGTAGTGGTAAAGGGAAGAGTACTTTTTCTGCTTATATTATGGGGCTGCGCTCTGATTATTCTGGGGAGGTATTAATTAATGGTAGAAACCAAAAAGAAATTACTTTGGACGAATGGTCTGACTTAAGACAAAGCAAATTGGCATTTTTAGCGCAAGACATGCGTTTGTTTCCTAATATGACTTTGATAGAGAATTTGTTGATCAAAAATAAATTGACAGACAGTAAAACTGAAGCCGAAATTAACTCAATGCTGCAAGCTTTAGAAATGGATCATAAGAAATCTCAAATGGCTGGAACGCTTTCGCTAGGACAACAGCAAAGAGTGGCCTTGATAAGATCACTATTACAACCTTTTGAGTTGCTGTTGATGGACGAACCTTTTAGTCACATTGACGACCTCAACATTGACAAAGCTTTGAAGATTATTCTAAATGAATGTGAGCAACAAAAGGCAGGTTATGTGATGACTTCTCTAGGGTCGAATCATGGTATTGAAAATAATAAGACCATTTATTTATGATTAATAAAGCCATACAGCGTACCCAAAAGCCGTTGATACTTTTCTTAAGTATGGCAGGTGCCGTTATTGGTATGTCTCTGTTGATGATTGTTACACAGGTATACACTAATCTGAACTTGGTAAAACAAGGAGATTCTGGAGCTATTAATGAGCAGTTCTTGGTAATAAAGAAAGAAATTAGCGTAATGAATACGATGGGTGCAAGTTCTAGTTCATTTAGTGCAGAGGAGGTTGAGGATATAATTGCTCAGAAATTCGTTTTGGATTACGCACCATTTGTGACAGGTAGAAATTTTGAGGTTTTTGCTGAAATGGGCTTGGAAACAGGTCAGAAAGGTAGTTCATTAGGTTTTATTGAATCTTTGCCAGATAAGTTTATTGATGTAGATCCGAAAGATTGGACTTGGAATGAGCAACAAGAGTTTATTCCAATCATTATGCCTACTAGTTTTTTGGATATGTACAATTTTGGATTGGCGGAAAGTATTAATTCTCCTAAGATTTCTAAAGATATGGCAGGGCTGCTTTCTATCAAAATAAGAATTAAAGGAAACGATTTGCAGGGACTTTATTACGGGAGAGTAACAGCATTTAGTGATAGAATCAATTCTGCTTTAGTGCCTTTAGATTTTCTTTCCTATGCTAACAATAAATATGGCTCTGGAGATCAGGATGAACCGTCAAAAATAATAATCGCTACCGCCAATAATAAAGATCCTAACATCGCTAAATACCTAGAGGAAAATGGTTATGAGACGAACAATGAGCAATTAAGAGGGACTATAATTGAAAGATTAATTCAACCATTATTGACCTTTACAGGAATGCTTTGCGTAATCATTATCATCATGACTATTTTGATTTTTATATTGTACGGTGAAATATTAATTATCAAATCTAAATATGACATTCATGTGCTGTCATTACTAGGTTTTAAATGGAAAGCGATCTCTAAAGTGTTTAATCAATTTTTCTTGAAAGTTTACGGAGTTATTACGCTGATTTCTTTGGTGATATTCTTCATTGTAAAAATGCTTGTAGATAATGTAATCAAAGAAAATCTTGTTTTTGATAACTTACCCATTATTTCATGGCAGACCATATTAGCTATGATGCTTTTCTTGGCGATGTTTATTTCCATAAATATCTTCAGTACAAGAAAACAGATTAAGAAGATAGCGAAAGCGAAGTAATTATCTTATCAATTGCAGATACCCACTAAATTCCTTGTCAGAGATAACAATTACATAATAATAAGTTGCTTCTGGTGCATTTTGATTAGACTGAGTTCTTCCATCCCAAAATGCTTGAGGTAAATTAGATAAATGTAGTATCTGGCCCCACCTATTGTAAATTCTCAATTCCTCTACAACACAATTTTTTAAAATGGGTCTAAAAATATCGTTTTCATAATCGGCATTTGGTGTGAAAATATTCGGCATTTCGCTTACAAAACAATCACACTCTATTAAACTGACCTCCATAATCACTATATGCCCACCGCATGGTGTATTAACACTTACCCAAAACGACCCAGACTCAGACACCTACAACATT
>CAJYBK010000198.1 GCA_913064955.1 uncultured Flavobacteriales bacterium | reverse complement strand
ACCTTTTTTCCATTTCTCAAATTCAGATTCATTATTCCTCCATTGGATCCCATCATATTTGCTCTTGAAATTTCCAACAACCACTTTTGGAAAGTGAAACAGAATTTGCATAAAAAACTCCCGCCAAATTAATTCATTGAGGAAAACAGCATTATTGCCGATTTGATTCAGTACCTCTCTAACGCTAACTGTTCCAAACCTTAAATGTGGACTTAAATAACTAGTGCTATTTATAGCAGGAAAATTTCGTTCTTCCGAATAGTTGTTTAGGTTGTCCAATTGAAATGGTATTACCTTAATGTTGGATTGCTCAAAACCAATCTGCTTCAAAGATGGAAACTGCGTGTTAGTCTTGAAATATTGCGACCAATTATCCACATTATAGTTTTTTATTTCGGTATGGTTTAACTTTTCTAGCCACTTGTTTTTAAACGGAGTATACACTGTATAAGGAGAGTTGTCACCTTTTAGAATATCTTCTTTTGCGAAAATTACTTGATCCTTGAAATGGTACAGAGGAACGCATGATTCCTTCAAAAGTAGTTCAATTTCCTTATCTCGATGAATGGCATATGGCTCATAGTCTTCATTGGTATATACACCTTGTATATTGTAATCAAGAAGCAGGTTGGACCATACATCTTTTACTTTTCCCTTTAAACAAAGCAGATTACGGTCATATGTATTAAGCCGTTTATTGATTTCAGAAAGACTGTGATGTATGAATGAAATACGAGCATCAGATTTTGGTAGTTCTGAAATAATATCATCATCAAAAATAAACAACGGTAAAACGGGGAATCCACTCTTCAGAGCATGGTGCAATCCATTGTTATCACTCAATCGGAGGTCGCGTCTAAACCAAAAAATTACTATTTTCTCTTTGTTTGTGGACATTTATATAAGGATTTAATGATGCTTTAATAACAGTCAGAAGCTCGAAAAGTTTAAGAAGATTTTCAAGTTAACAAAGTCGGAAAGCGCTTTTCCAAAATGAATCTATTTTTTCGCTGTAAGAGAATAGGATATAGATTAAAGATGATAGACCAAATGGTAAGCCATAGGAAGTAAGCATACATTCCATTCATTATAAACAGAATTTGAACCAGAATAGTTGGGAATATTGATAGCCAATGAGAGGTTTCTGATTGCTTTGTCTCTGCATGATAAATTTTAATATATTCTCTACTTTTCCCCTTTAGATATACTCTTTGATTTAGGTGCCTGAAAAATGAATTAACCAATACAAATTGGTAAGTATTTAATCCAAGAATGCGAAAATACAGAGGGCTCTCAAAACTAAGTTTTTTGTACACGAATTTTGGAAAAGTAACATGTTTAAAAGTTTGGAAGAAAAGAAATCCAACTAGAATAAGGTTCCAGCATTGCAAGAAAGTAAGTAGTATTGCTACAATATGATTAGTGCTCTTTACAGAAAGGTCGTAAAGCCATATTTCCATAATGAAAACAAATGCATACAAGATTGATAATAAAATCAATTTTTGATAAAATTTAAGATGGTGAAACATTTGATTTAATACTTAAGTATTTTTAACGTTTTACAAAGCTAACACTTTGTTTCTAATTTACTTTATATAGCATTTCGATGCATAAAATTATTTCTCAATTACTGTTTCAATCTCAATTGAAAAGGTCTGATTTGGTTCAATTGCTTTTAATGTTGATTTGTCATTAATATCAATAGATTCAGTCTCCTTGTCAGGAAGACCTAGCCAAGGTTCAATACAAAGGTAATCTGCTCCTGGTTTGGACCATAAGGCAAGATGAGGATAACCAGTAAACTTGACAATAATACCATTTTGCTCCTCTTTTTTACGAAGCCTAACCCAGTTACAAGGAATGTCTTCAAAAATCAAAGCGTCATCATCAAACAGATTGTCCGACAGTTGAAGAGTTTTGTCTTCACAATTAATAGGACGTTTGTTGTCTGAAAGCAATCCAGATGCGCCAAGCGTGCTTGCTTGAAGGTTTAGTTGATTTGGGAATTCAACAACATAATCTGATAATTTTGTTTTTTCATTCAAAGGACAAGCATAGGCAGTATGCCCGCCACAAGCAAAATGAATAGGACCTGAATCTTTGTTAATAATATCATACTTCATAATAAGACGATTATCCATAAGAAAATACGAGACAATGAAAGAAAATTTATAAGGATATTTTTGTTCAGTTTCTACCGAGTTTTCTAATGTGAAAGCACATTTGTTTTTTGTTAGTTGCGTAAAAATGAGTTGTTCATTGTTACGGATAATACCATGTTTTGGCATTGAATAATCTTTCCCTTGAAATCTAATTTTATTCTCTTTTATTTTTCCTATAGCAGGAAATAGCACAGGAGAACTACTTCCCCAAATAGAGGGGTTGATTTGCCAGATATATTCTTGACCATTAGCTTTGTTCTTTAGTGAACGAATTTCTGCTCCATTGGACTCAATTACGCAAATGAGGTCTTCGTTTTCAATAGTATGAAGCATGTTTTCTAAAAAATGGTTTGTAAATCTCAAAATTAAGCAAAAAAAAAGCATATCAATAATGATATGCTTTTCAATGCAATTAAGCTGAAATGATTAAGTCTACGAAACTTTTACATTTACTGCGTTCAATCCTTTTTGACCTTCTTCAACGTCATAAGATACTTTGTCTCCTTCTCTAATTTCATCTGTCAATCCATTCACATGTACAAATACATCTTTACTTCCGTCTTCTGGTGTGATGAATCCAAATCCTTTGGCATCGTTGAAAAATTTTACTGTTCCGTTACTCATAATTATATTTTATTTATTGTGTAAATGTAGTCAATTACTTCTAGCAATTACGGAAAGTGACAGTATGGTTTCCTTTTATTAATAGAACAGTGATGTATTGTTGTCTTTAATTCTTATAGAATTCATTCATCATGGGATGAACCAAGTCAGTGAGAGTAGTACTTGATGATTAATTAGTAAGTGTTAAAAGGTGTACGGAGTTTTTAAATAATAAAATCCGTAAAAGTTTGAATTTCTTTAAAATTTTGTCCAAATACAGTAATAATTGATAATTAATCACAGCCCATACTGATGTAACCTTGCATTTTTTTACCATTTTGAAATGTAGGAATTGCGTCTGATAAGCCTATCCTAGAAACGTAGATTTGATAATCTCCCATTCCTTCAGAGAATCCCCAAACAACTAATATTTCATTTTCAGAAAAAGCACACATTTGTGGTTTGGGACTATTTGCATCTTCTAGACAAGGTGTCCATTGCGAAATAGACCAGTTTCCGTTTTTCTTAATTGCAACGCGATACTCCTCATTATAATTTAGAAAATGTTCTTCATACAATTCTTCATTATACATTCTGAATGAAATGCCTCTTTTTTCAACTATAAAGTTTTCGCTTCCAACTATGTGGTAGGAATGTTGATCATATGTTAAAGTGTCAGTATATAGACCAAAAATTGAATCATAAAAAGATTGCGCTTTTTGGTTTCTGCTGAAATACAATTTTTCTTTTTCGCGATGATCGAAAAACTGGATGGAATCATTTTTTAAGAAATTGCTACCTACTAAGAAGCCTCTCGTTTCATCCTTTTCTAATTTTAGGACAACTTGATTGTTACAATCCCCACCAGGGTTACTAATAGATGCTCCTGTGATCTGTTGCTTTTGAACGCCATTTCTTCCTAAAGAAAGAATTGTGTCAGAATTTAAATAGTTTTTAACCCAGATAATATTCTCAGTTAAAGGTATGGTATCTCCAAACTGGTAATTAGTTTTCAAAATTGCTACTTCATGATCATTCACTAACAAAAGTGGTCCCATCCAGCTGGTGTCTTTTTGAATAACAACTGAATCCAATGGACTTGTAGGAATAGAATCAGAAATTTCTATTGTTTTGCTTTTTGTTTCTGGTTCTTGTTGTGAGTTTTTCTTCTCTTCATTGCAGGATGAAATTATTATTAGGATAGCAAATAGAAAGGCAATTTCCCCGTATTTAGAAAGAAGTACTCGCATATTCATAATGACAGTTATTCTATTTTTTTAGTTTCTTCCTTTAAGCATTAGGTTCCAGTATAACCATGGCAACAGGTAGTGTTTTAAAAGGTACATTGACCAACGTGGTTTAGTTGTGTCAAAAAAGAATGACGGTTTCGGCTTGTTACCGTATTCAAATTCGGCCATCAATACATGTTTGTAATCAGTAAGTATTGGGCAGGCAGAATAACCATTATAAATAAGTTTGGTGTCTATCCCTTGTTTATTAATTAACCTTATAATATTGTTTGATACCACAGGAGCCTGTTTTCTAACGGCAGCGCCAGTTTTTGCGGTCGGTAGTCCACATACGTCACCAAGTCCAAAAATATTTGGGTATGTATTATGCTGCAACGAAAAGTGATCTACATCTAGCCATCCTTTTAGTTTTCCATCTTGAATAGATAAAGGACTATTTTTAACGAAGTCGGGAGCACTCTGCGGAGGAACAACATGCAATAGATCGAAGTCAATTTCTTTCTCTTGAGTTTCGGTAAGTTCATTACCGTTATATATTTTCACTCTAAAAGTGGCCCTGCGGTTTGGACCGTCTACTTTAATTAAGTCATGAAAAAAACGTGTTTCAATTTTTCGTTCATCGATAATTTTTTGAAGTGCTTCCTTAAATCCAGGAACACCAAAAATTGTAGTGCCTGCTGAAGCGAAAATAACTTCTGATTTATCTCGAATACCATTTTTTCTAAAATAAGCTTCAGACAAGTACATGATTTTTTGAGAGGCTCCACCGCATTTGACAGGAGTGCTTCCAGCGGTAAATACTGCTTTACCTCCTTTGAAGTTCTGCAACATTTTGAATGTGTCTTCAGATTCCTGATAGCCATACACACTGCATACTCCATTTTTTCCAAGTGTATCTGTTAACCCTTCAATCAAATGCCAATCAATTTGAATGCCCGGAGCAACAACAAGATAATCATATGAATGTGATTTTCCTTCTTGGTCTGTAACTGAATTATTTTCAGGGTCAAAGGATACAACTTTTTGTTTGATCCATTCGACACCTTTGGGCATGTAATCTTTTGTAAGTCGTTTTGTTTTTTCCTTTTTATCTACACCAGCGCCAACTAGGGTATAAAGAGGTTGATAAAAATGATGATCCGAAGGCTCGAATATTTGAACTTTGAGGTCTGAATGCTTCTTTTTTAATTGAGCAGCAACTGTTAATCCAGCGGTTCCTCCTCCAATGATTATTACTTTCATTAATAGATTCTATTTATATTTTAATACTCTAATCACAAGGTAACAAAATTACCATTTTTTTGGTCCAAATTGCTTGTAGTTTTCCGGTATACTCCAGTAATTGTGACATTTAGTTTGTAAACTTTTCAAAAACTTGGCATTAGGTTTTGTTGTTTCTGGCGATAAATCGTACATTTCTTCGCACATCGCATAAAAACTTTCCAGCATTTGCTTACTGCTAGATCCACCTTTATATACAACCATGCAACTGATAGGAGGTCTACCGTTTTTTACTTCACTTAATGAAATAGCTTCCAGGTCTTGATTGAATTTATCTCTATCATCTGGGTTTTGAAGACTATACCCCGTGTCAGAATCAGTATTCAGTCTAGAGTATGTTATGGTTCTGTTTTTAACTGCTAAATCAATTAGCGTTTCTCTGATTTCTTTATTAACGTATATTTCTTCCATGGTCTGTATTTGTCTGGTCAAATGTAGGGCTTTATTTGTGACATGAGCGTTGTGATTCTATTTCAGTATCAAACAAAATGACGTGAAATCATTAGCGAGAGTAATTGAGTCGACTTAATTGTTTTGAAGAAAAAATGTTCTTTGAAATCTGAAACAAAACATATTTCCTTACTTTCACGATATGACTTCAAGTGCACTTCCAGAAATAGTTATTCAAGGAGCTAAAACCAATAATCTAAAGAGTTTGACTTTGCGAATTCCGCATAACAAATTTATTGTGGTGACTGGAGTCTCAGGATCAGGAAAATCTAGTCTGGTATTTGACATCATTGCCAAAGAAGGTCAGCGGAGATATTTTGAGACTTTGCCTTCATTTGCGAGACAGTTTTTAGGTAAATTAAATCGACCTGATGTAACTAATATTGAAGGGTTGTCACCCGTAATTGCTATTGGACAAAGTACAGCAGGTATGCATGCGCGTTCTACTGTAGGAACAATGTCTGATATATATGATTTATTAAGATTACTATATGCTAGAGAAGGAAAGAGCGAAGAAGATATTTCACTTTCACGGGCGCTTTTTTCTTTTAATTCTGAAAT
>CAJYBK010000197.1 GCA_913064955.1 uncultured Flavobacteriales bacterium | reverse complement strand
CTTCTAAGTCCAACTCCACCCATCAATTTATCTAAAAAACCTCTTATTCTCCATAGCCAATTTCCATAATACCATCCGTTTTCACCACCTATTTTCCAAATATTTTTAATTGTTTGATCTTTGATTATTATTTTCCTTTCTTTCACATCAGTGAAACAACCATGAGTGGGAACTCTTATGAAATCGGAGATGTTCAACTCAAAATCACTGCTAACAAATGCGTCTTTCCAGCTAGAGATTACCTGGTCTTTCTCAATTTTACTCAGAGCGTTTTCTAAGGCAGAAGTATAACTAATTGGGGTGATTTGCAAAATTTTATTGATATCATCATTTCTACAGATGACCTCTATTTTCATACTGTTCACTAGTGCAATAGCCAATTTGTACGATGTAGAGGTAACAAAGTATAGCCAATAGGAGGACAGTTTTGGAGTCATTATTGGGAGAATGAAAATATAACGTTTTAGTTTTCTAATTTTCCCAAATTCAAGTAACATTTCTTTGTAAGAAAGGATGTCTGGGCCTCCAATGTCAAAATCTCTGTCATAAGTCTTGTCATTGAATATTGTTCTCGAAAGAATAGAAATTACATCAGTAATTCCAATAGGTTGACACTTTGTGTTTAGCCATTTCGGAGTGATCATGACTGGGAGTTTTTCCACCAAATCTCTCATGATTTCAAAAGATGCGCTTCCTGAACCAATTATGATTCCAGCCCTTAATGTGGTGAATTTATAAGATCCCTTTGCAAGTTCATCTTCAACATTTTTTCTGGATGAAAGGTGTTTTGATAATTCATCCTCATTTACAATTCCACTTAAATAAACAACATGTTGAGCATTAGTTTTTTGAATGGCATTCCTAAAATTAACTGCAGATTCCTTTTCTAGCGCTAAATAATCTGCTGAACCAGACATTGAGTGAACCAAGTAAAATGCACCATCTATATCTATAGGTATGTGTTCCATTGAGGATTTATCAAGTAAATCCAATTGTAAAACTTCAATTTTTGACCTTAGTGAAGGAGGAGGGTTGAATCTTTTTGAGTCTCTAACGCAGCAAATTACATCATGTCCATTGTTCACCAAAACCGGCAGCAATCTTTTGCCTATATATCCGGAGGCGCCTGTTAGAAGTATTCTCATTTTAAATTTACTTTAAATGTATTGGCGCAAAATTCAATTATCTTGTTACCTGTTTAGTAACAAAGTAAGCTGGCATTATGTTTAAAAAAACAATAATTATATGAATAGAATCAAAGTGACAAAACAAATTTTACTTTTTGCCCTTCTTTTTATCCTCTCTTTGCTTTAGTATAGCCCAAATAATAGAAAGTAGGGCAATAAGTATACCCCCTGCTGGTATCGTGACAATAAGTAACCAATGAAAAGTAAGGTCAACAAACACTGCAAGAGGCAATGGAAGAACGGCCAATACAGCAATGGTAATGATTAAGGTTAAAAAGGTTTTTTTCATGGTAAGAAATCCGGATAAAAACCACTAAGTGGGTAAATGATTAGATTAAAAATCATAAACATGCTCTACTTCCAAATTATTAGTCTCGCAATGTCTCAAAAAGTTAGCAAGATTACCTATTGGAGTGACTAAAACTACTCGCAGTTTGGTATGGTCATTTGCCAATTGCTGCCCAAAAAGTAGTTTCACTTTGTCTTTCTCAAATTGTGTGTCCTTTTTTACTTTCAATGAAATTAGAATGGCAGATTTATTACCCGCTACTTCTATAATATTGACGTTGTCATTTGCAATTTCTTGTGCTGTTGTCATGAATGCAGTGTACCTAGGGATTCTAAGTACATGATACCCATTTGAAGAGGAAATTACTTCAATGGTTTCATTATGTTTCATTTTATCGGTAATACTATCGGTTACGATTACAGTTGTAGTAGCAATCTCACCGTACATAGAACTTGAACCAAATTTGATAAGTTCTGCATACGCAATTTTTACTAGTATCTCCGAAGTTAAGACATACTTTCTTTCCAATTTTCGATGTATGTTGTACCCAAAAAATGAGGTTTCTGACCATAGGGATTTTAATTGACTTTTGTAATCAAAATCATACCAAGCCGCGGTATTTAAAAAAGCGGCATAATCGTCCGTGTATTTTTGATAGAAAACATCTTCTTCTGTGGGAGTTGAAGTTTGTGTAACTCTTCCTATGACGGTTTCATACCATGACTTCATGTCGTATTCTATCTGCGTACTGTATCCTATTACTTGAATCATTGTATTGTACTCTTCATTGTATGGATACTTGTTCTCTAATTTTGATTGCAATACTTCATAACTATCCCAAAACTGATGCACTTGTGAGGAATAAGGGTATTGCGTAGAAGTACTTGTTTTGAAAAAAGCGGCTTGTTCTTCTGGAGAATAAACTAGAAACCACTCTGGGAATGTTAAATAGGTTTGATCTGCCATTCTTCTATCGGCATCGGGTGTTAAGATCTCTCCTGTCGTTTCAAACCATTCATCTGGAATGACATCACCGTATACGATCGTTGATTCCTGAGCCAATGACAACTTGTACATATGAATACCATATGCCACAACTGCTAGAATTAATGTTAGTATACGTAAACGCTTCATACTTGTTATTTGTTATTGATAAAACAGGTTAGTGTATTTAAAGATGGGTCGTTCTCTTGTAAAATTCTATGTTTTGTATCGGTAAATCCTTTTCCTTCTAGATAGGTGCACCATGCTTCAATTGATTTGAAGTTTCGAAATTCATCTTGATTAAACTCCCATGTTTCTTTCAGTCCAAGGTTAAAGACAGTGTGAACTAATGAAGCAAACGTCACCATTTCTGAAGTATCGCAATCATGATCACGCATAATGAATTTACCACCTGGTTTTAATATCCTTTGGATAGAGGCAACATAAGCATCCAGTTTTTCAATAGGGCAGTGGTGAAGACCGATAAAGCATGTAACCACATCTAGACTATTAGTAGGGATTTGAGCTTCTGTAATAGGATCATAGGCTAAGTCAATGAACGTTCCAAATTTGGCTATACGACCTCGCTCAAAAAAGTCACCTATACCATACCCTGGAGCAATGTCATTTTGAATATGAATACCACCACTAACCGTAATCGTTTTTCTTAAATCACTAATGTATCTTCCGGTAGAGCCAATTTCAAGATAACCGTCAATGGCTTTTACATCACCCAAAATTTGCATTGTTTGCTTAGTCATTTCCTTTTTTTGCGTTTTTAACGCAGGCAAGGAATAGGTGAATTCTGATAGAAAAGGCTTGATACTGGCTAATTTGGATTGTACATCCTTATAAATCTTTTCATCCGAAGTATGAACTTTACAAGCATCAACTATCAATTGGTGGAAACGATCTTCCGGGAACAAGTGAAATATTACTTGAAGAAAACGGTACATTTTATCACTACCGGTAGTAGTGTCCATAATTGTTTTGAATTCAGAATCAGTTGCTGCCATAGGTTCGATTGAATTTGGTTTGTAGTAGGTGTCCCAAAGTTTATTACTAAACCTAAAATTAGGGTCATATTTTTCTTTTAGTTTGAATAGGTCTTTTGCCTTAGGATAAGCCGCATGAAATTGTTCACTTGTAGCATGTATTTGATAAGGCAAGTAGAAAGTTCCACCATATTTAATAGTAGCTTCATTCATCTCTCTCGTCCAAACCGCCACTCTTGACTTTGCGTTCTCTCTCGTTCTTTGCTTGTAATAAACCACAAACGCAAACATCTCTTCGTTGGCCCAAGATAAGTAACTGCCTGTATCTTTTTCAGCATGTCTAATGGATACATTTAAAACATTGACCCTATGTCTGCTATATATTTCATGCATGTCATTGGCGAAGGCATCAAAATGTCTGACCGGTACAAAATATTCTCTCAACACATATGTTGTGTGCTTTCTTGATTTTGGTTCAAGCTCGGATACATCAAATCCAGCTTCATAATTCCTCCAATGAACTTTTTTACTCACATAAAGTAAAGGGTCTATTATCTTTTCTCTTCTCCACTTGCCAAAAGGAGTTTCGGTAAATGCCCATAAAAAGTAACGCTCCAATGGGTATGCACCTTTCAATGGAATCAATCTTGTTCTGGCAGTAGGCTTGTCAGTTGTTTTGACCCAGGTTGCTGCTCTAACATTTTTATAACTTGGTGGATAAATGTCCGTGTTATGCATAATAGCATTGGGGTCATTTTTAATTTCAGATTCGAAATAATTGAGGAATTCGGAAGTTTTAAGTGTTTTAGAAACTCTTTTCAACTTAGTATTTTCCGCAAGTTCTAAAGTCGCCCTAAGTATAATTCCCAATGCATTGTAGCATCCAATTGTTCCATAAAAAAGTTCTTCATTAGAATTAGGTGTTGCCATTTTGATGCTGCCATCTGCTAGTAATACATCAATGCTTTTGACAGAAAGAATTACGGGACCAAGTCCCATATATCTACCGTGGGCATTTACACTCAACGAACCACCAACAGTAAAGTTGGCATAGGATTGCATAATTTTCACACTTAAATCATGTGAGTCAACGTGCCTTTGAATATCGCACCATCTAATTCCGGCTTGAACCGTTATTGTCTTTTCTTTTGGGTCAAAATCCTCGATAGCATTCAAGCCTCGCATATCTATATGGAGGGAACCTTTACTCGCAGTATGTCCACCCATACTGAATCTTCCTCCTCCGATAGAAATGGTGCCAGTAGATTTATTTACTACTTCTTGTAATTCTTCAATTGTTTTTGGCCTGCAAACAGCATCCACAATGATAGGATTAAGTTGTGTTACATCATCAACAATTCGTTGCTCTGTGTCTATGTGAGGAATCTTTTGAGCTTCTGGATTTTCAAAGTAATCGTCTTTATGGCCTTGAGGTAAACCGTGTTTGTTGCGTTCTGGATTACCTTTTCTAAAACCTAATTGAATAAATAGCCACAAAGGACCAATTATAGGAATTAATGTGAATAACAATAACCAACTAGATCGATTTCTATCATGTAGTCGTTTGGCTGCTGTGCAGTAGAGCGCCCAGAATAATAATGGATATACCAAAAGTGTAAAACCAAATCCAATGAATAAATCGATGATGTTAAATAAAATGTAAAAAGCTAACCAGATAAAAACTTGCCCGCTCCAAAAAGTCATGCGGTTAATCCTACCTCTGCGGGTGAATAACAAATAACTTACAGGTAACTTTTCTCTCATATTAAGTGTCAAAAATAGGAATTATTTCTTATCCACTTAAAGCTTGTTAATAAAGTTATATTCACCCAATAACTCTTTGAAACTATAGGTAATAAAACACTTGAAATCTAATAGTTTAAGAATTATGCTCTTGAAGGAAAAATACCAGAAGTACATATGATATAGTTCAATGATAACTCTTTTGAGACCATCAACTGTCCATTATCTTCTACTTCAAAACTAGAATTATTGCTTCCCAGTGTATTTGTGCCAGCACCTACAACAGTTCTATTTCTGAGGTCAGGTAAGCCGAAAGTAGTTCTTCCGTCTCCTCCGTATATAGTGCCTAAAATTGAAAATAACGCAGTATTTTGATCAATTGGAACAAGTTGACCATGACAAAAATCCCATCCTCTTGGTCTAAAGTTACCAGCAAATATTCTTATTTCTCCAATAGTTCCTTCCATAATTAACTTAGAATTCTCAATGAAAATGTATACGTAGTACCTTTTTCGGTATTTCTAATATAATTTCCTTCCAATTGTTCAGTGAATGTATCAATCATTTCAAGACCAAATGTGTTTTCTCTTGGAGATTCTTCCCATTGCCCATTGTCTGCATATTGGAACGTTAGTTTATTATTTTCTACCATGTTTAGTTCGATACTTATTTCTCCAATTTTTACTTTACTAAATGCATGCTTCATTGAGTTTGAAAATAGTTCATTATATAATAAAGCCAATGGTACTAAGGTGTTAAGATTTAATTTTTTGATATTAATACTTAGCGTAATCTTCAAGTCAACACCGTTCTCGGGGTAAGTAGTTTCAAGTTCTTTAGTTAAGTCTTCAAAATAACTTACCACATCTACACTAACCAAATCTGTCTGATATAACTTCTCATGAATGAGTGCCATTGTCGAAATTCTATTAATGGATTCTGTAAAGTGCTTTTTAGATTCTTCATTCTTCATTTCAGAAGATTGCAGTCTCAGCAAACTTGATATAATTTGTAAATTGTTTTTAACTCGATGCTGAATTTCCTTCAGCATCACAGTATTCAACTCATTTTGAGTTTCAATTATAGATTTTTTATTGGATAGATCTTGATTT
>CAJYBK010000196.1 GCA_913064955.1 uncultured Flavobacteriales bacterium | reverse complement strand
AAAGTTGGAACTGTTTGACTCCGAGAATTCGGAGGAGTTTTTCAACTTTTCACATCAAGGCCGACTGTTTACAAGGTTATTTGCGAAACCTTGATTTTTTTCTTTAGTTTTTTTATCAAGAAAAAAAGTAAATGCCCAGCCGGCACAAGGCGCCACAAAGCCCTCATCAAAATTGTTACATTAATAAATTGTTACATTATTACATTAAACTCTCCCCGGTCACTGAGCGGAGTCGAAGTGAACCGAAGTACTATAACTACATACCTTCTTGTATACAAACATAAACCTTAGCCCCTACAACACCTAATTGCTCTTCACTAAGCCCAGATTTCTCTGCCATTTGATTATAAGTAGAAATGCAATACTTAGAAGTCACCTTTTCTTCTTTCATTTGTTGGTTACATTCACAAGCAAAATCTATTAATTCCTGCTGCTTTTCGGAATCACTTTTACAACTAGAAAACAACAATAAGACTAAAAAACAAACATAGAAACGCTTCATGGACACCATTATTTAAAACATCTTTCTGCTAACAAATCTAACAATTCCTTTTGGTAATATTTATACCTATCGGGAATTTGAAGGATACTAATCTTTGACTTGTGGCTAGAACCAAAGGTTTTGAGAATAAAGTCTTTGTGGCGTTTCTCCATGACTTGGATAGCATCTGCCCATGCTAACAACTCTTCTGAAACGGGTACTGTACCTTCTTGGAAACAGATTTTGAAGTTCGTACCAGCAGAGCGAAACTCCTGCTCAGGATATTGCTCAGAAAAATAATCTTCTGCGGTTTTGGAGCGTTGCTTATTGGCGGAACAAATAAAAAGGGTTTTCATAAAATAACTTGCTATCGAGTTGTAAAATTTACTGAAATGGTTTCCCCTGATTGAACATTCTCAAAAAATAACTCCCCAAAAACTACGTCAAATAAGTTGTCACTACAATACATCATGTTTTCTCCCGAAATGGGACCGTTTATTATAGGAACGGAAACAACAACTTCGTTGATAACCATGGCTAAATGACGCCCTACATATCTGGTTGTTACGTCATTTAGTATACTTTGTCCTTCTTCATCCAATTGTACTGTGATACAAGCATTATCATTGAAATTTTTTTCTATGAAAAGGGACGTGATGTGATCACCATATGGTATTTGGTTTTCTAAACTTATCAAATGCAGTCTTAAAGGAAAATCAGATTGTGGTTCCGTCCAAAATAGTTCGTAATAGAATTCTACTCCTGTCTGTTTAAGGGAATCAAATGCGTTTTCTATAAGAATCTTATACTCCTGTTCTACTGTACCATATTCCAAAGAACTAGGAGCATTATTATTCATTGGTTTAAAGTATTTTAGATAGGATTCTGGTAAGTTAAGAAACAGAGCGTCTATTGATAAAACTTCTGCAAACCTGATTTGACTAGGATGATTGAATATTCTCTTAACAACTGGACCTGTGAAGTTATTCTCACATTCAAATTGCCATGCATCACTGATACCTTGTAAAGATTTATACCCTTGTAAATTTAAACTTTTAACGTTTTCTTGGATTTCTGTCAACCTTGTTTTTTCTTGAAAGGTTAAAGTAAAAGTTACTTTTCCACGAGTTGAATCGCAGGAGTTGAGGATGAAGAGAAAAAGGAGGTTTAGCAGTAGTATTTTTTTCATAAAGTGTAAAGATATGATTAATGGACAGATATAGTAAGTTGGCTAAGTAACAATGAATTTTGAGGAGGCTTGGCATTTCGAATGGAGATACCTTATAACAATCGAGATAAAACGGGTCAATCAGTTATAGTCACTTCCCCTCAAATAAGTAGGTATATTTAGAATACTACTCCAAAACTAAAAGTCATTGATAAAACCACAGGAAACGGTTCCATTTGAAATTATGGCCGAGTCTCCAAATTGATTCCAGACAGTGCAATTAAAAGTGGCAACTACATTCTTTTTAAGTACCTGGTCTACAACAAAATTATCAATTTGCATGATATTAAATGCTGCATTTGATTGTTGATAGGTGTTCGATTGCCAAATATCACCGTTTATTGAAAAAGTTAAATCAAAACCTTCCCGCAAGGGATTTGCACCAAATGAATAATCGTAATTTCCTAGGTTCAAAAAATTATAAAACTGTGTACCAGTTGGCTCACCACTTGTAGAATACACCAGTGAAGGCGGTACTATGTTAACATAATTTGCCCCACCAAGTGTACAAACATAATCTGCTTGACTACCTGATGTATAATAACTAACGTAACTTACTTGAGAATCACCGTCATTAGTAAAAAAGTCATATATCGTACCATTTAAAGTAAAAGAAGAAAAATAAACTTTTGGTCCAATAATAATTTTTTTACTGAATTTATGGAACTTTTTATTTTTTGTTGCATACGCTGTTAACTCCACAATATAAGTACCTTCTTTAGAATATATATGAGTCGGAGATTCATCAGTTGAGGAATTCCCATCCCCAAAATCCCAAGAATAACTTCCTGCATTTTCGGAGGTATTTGTAAACAAAACCTCAGATTGTGCTTCTAACTCTGTATTGTACAAAGCAAATGATGCTGCAGGCTTTTTATTACAACCTGTACACACCAAATAGATAATTGAAAAAAGTAAAATATATCTCATAATGAATATTTTAATAAATATAACAAAATATGCTAGCCAAAGCGCATCAGAATTATAATCTTGGTAAAATGAGTCATTTTTGAAGTCACGGTCGGGTTGATTCAAAAAGGCTCCCCACCTTCCTCTTGACCATCTTCAGGATGGATAGTTATACTAGGCATATCATCATATAACTCCAAATAATTTTTAGGATCATCAAAAAGAAAGTCTCTCTCCGTGCCGTGCATTCTATACAGTAGATCTAATAGTTCAATTTTTAAACTGGCGTTTGCGCCACATTTCTTGATTAGGTATTCTATTATAAAGATATGCTGATCTAATTTATCTTTGGCTAGGTACATGCGGAATTTAAGATGAAAATCCGTTATCCCTTCTAGTTCTGGATCATTGAGTGCTTTATCTATGTCATTTTCTTCGTTCATAGGGGAAATTTAGAAATGGACAACGTAAAATTATTACGATACGTACGCGATTGCACTGCAAGAAGGGAACCGAGCGGAAGCGTAGTGAGCAAACATATTTAATAATTAAATAAATTCTCTTGTATTTGGAGATATGAAAAAGAGATTTCTAATATATATATGTTATTTTAGCTATGCATAGGTCAAATTAATACATATAAAAATGAAAAATGGAATAATAAGTAAAGCCCTTCTAACACTTGCATTAGTTCTTACGACAACAATTTTCTTTTCTATGAAAATTAAAATTGTCACATTAACAGGTAAAACTTTTACAATTGAGGTTGAATCATCTGACACAATTGATGCTTTGAAATCTAAAATTCAAGATAAAGAAGGCATACCTCCTGAACAACAAATCCTTATATTTAACAGCACTGTAATGAAAAACGGAACAACATTAGCTAATTATAATGTCCAGGATAATGACTCAATAAATCTGAGACTAAATCTACGCTAATTTAAAGACACAACCACTATTGATTCATTACTTCATAAATAAAAACGGTGTACAGCAAGGTCCTTTTACATTTGAGGAGATAAAAACCAAAACATTATCATCGAAAACTCAGGTCTGGAAGACAGGATTGGATGATTGGCTTGACGCGAATGAATTGGAGGAACTTAAATCTTGTATTATAGCAACTCCTCCTCCTATAAAAAAAAACGTTGAAAGAACTGTAAGTATTCCACCTAAAAAGTATGATGACAGCTATGACAAAGAAATCTTTGCTCTTTTTATAGGGGTAATAATTTTACTGTATAATATTGCTGTCATTGCAGAATGGGTGACTTTCAAAAAAGAAGCTGAAAGAACTGCTTTAATTATTATGACAATAGTTAGAGTTATTGCAGCCGTATGGGTGGCGACAATTGCGAAGAGTCAAAATAGAACACCAGCCATTTGGGCAATATTTGCGTTTTTCCTTCCTCCAATTGCCCTTATTATAATTGGTTTGACAAATAAGAAATGGATTGAAAAAGAAAAATTCACTTACCAAACCAAAAGAAGTCATGCTAGTACGGGAGAAACGACTAGTACGCGAGAAAACAACACATTTGCAGAATGGAGGAAAACCAATCCTAAAAAATCTCTTAATGATTACTATATGGAAATCAATAAGACTAAAAAGAAATAATAGAATCCGCTACAATACTTTGTTGATATGTCAAATCAACCTTCCCTTAGAATTTTTGCGTAAAGTTCACTTACCTGAGAGTATACCTATGAAAATCGGGAAAGACGTATCCCAATTAATAATACCCCTTCCCCTCTACACAATGCCTCACACCTCCCCTTGGATCATCCATATCTCCAGTATATCTTGGAATAAGATGGCAATGAAAATGCATGACCGTTTGACCAGCAGTAGCTCCACAATTCATGCCGATGTTAAAGCCTTCTGGCGCGTATTCTTGTAGCACCAATTCTTTAGCTTTTTCTATAAGTACGGTGAGTTCTGCCTTTTCTTCTGGAGTAAGAGAGAAAAAGTCTAAGGTTTCTCTTTTGGAAATGATGAGTTTGTGACCTGGCGCTACGGGGTAATTGTCATTAATGATGAAGAAGTACTTTGATTCGTACAGTTTTCTCTCTTGAGGGATAGCGATGAATGGATTGGGTTTGCTCATGCTTCAAATATTAGTTTTGGTTTCCAGCCGTTAAAGATATTTAAATAGGGTTGAAATTGGTGCATTCTCTTTTCTACTTGAATTGCTGACTTCACATTAAGACTCAACAATATTGTATTTCGCAAAGAATGACGATGCTCTTCTGTGAAGAGTCTGTTTCTATTGATAAGTTTGGTGTAATACATTTGGTCTGGTGGGGCGTCAAATTTACCTGATGCTCCCCTATTACATTCTTTGCAGGCGATGACTAGGTTCCAGAATCCATTGGGGCTGATTTGCTGGAAGGGCGAAAATTTATCAAATGCACTGAAGGGCAATAAGTGATCTACATCTGGGAAATCTGCAGACTGGGTGTCTGATGCTTTGTTGAGTTGACGACCACAATAGAAACATTTGCCATGTTGGTATGGGAGCAAGGCATCTACCGCACTGCGGAGGTTGATGCGTTCATTTTCTGAATTGATGGAGGAGATGGAATTGTCTTCTGCATTGAAGACTAACATATTGGGTGTTAGTTTATTTTTCCATGCTTCTTCTACAATGTTCCAACGGGTTTGATTTTCTAGCACAAGTTGACTGACTAATGCTTCGTTTTCTTTTAGTTTGAGTAAGGCATCAGTGATGACGATTTGCTTAGAATTTTTATCATGCTCAAAAAGGACTAACTCGTCTTTGATACTTGCTCCACCTACATTGTGAAAGGCGTCAAAGACATTGTTGTAGATGTTCTTTTCTGCTACTTTAATAAGATTGTTCCAATCAGCGTCTTGCTCATAAGCATCAAATGCTTTGGTGATGGTGTTTTCTCCTCCTTGGTATTGGTGTGGGTTATTTTGGTAGTGATTATACAAAGACAACACGAAATCATCTCTAACATCAGTATAAGACAATGCGGTGGTTAAATCTTTGTTAAGCAGTACATCTGCTAAGGCAAACTTATAGGTAGAAACATTGCGACCAAATAAAATGATGGTACGGAGAATGGACTCTTCGGAGAAGAGGTCAGACTCTGCGTATTGTTTTATTATGGGTTTCATGGATTATTTAATCTTCTTGACAATTGGCATTGTCACTTTCTCTAGTCTACTCATACCTTCAAGAGCTTCAAGAGAAATTTGCTCCCATTCATCAACTGGATTACGATAGCCTCCTGAACTAAAAACATCTCGAATGATACATACTCGATATCCTTCGGCTTCATTCCATTCCAACTTACGAGAACCATAACCTTGCTGTATAGAACTTTCTTGTGCTTTTAATTTATTGAATACCTCTAGATTAAACTCATCTTGCTCTTTTCCAAAGTCAATGCGAAGTTCTGCTCTTATCGTATCCTTTGTTAACCAGAATGCGTATTGAAACCCTCTATTGACATTCTTCCCTATCCAAATATCCTTCGTAGCTGATATAGTATTAAACAATGGCAACCTTCCTTTTGCTAATTCTAAAAACTGCGTCCAAAATGCTAATCTCAATTTGAATCGTTCTGCATCATCCTTTTTAATCTGTCCTACTTTTCTAGCTTCTTCACTTGGCCCTACAATCTTTGTGATTAAAGGTGCTGGTCTTGACTCCCCTATTTTAATAGCTTCAATTTTTAACAACCAAAAGTCACAACCTGAATAAGATTCATTCAATTTGGAAATGGCAGTCACATGCTCCGGTCTAGGTTCTTTTACTATCCAGATTGCTTTTGTCGCATCAAAGGATGCAAGATAGGTTATCACTTTACCCAAATGATCATGGTCACTCTTTTCCAATTGGT
>CAJYBK010000195.1 GCA_913064955.1 uncultured Flavobacteriales bacterium | reverse complement strand
GCTGTAACAGCATACGATGTTTACGCTTTGGATCCAATGGGATGTTCTTCAGACACTTTAACTATTAATGTTAATATGTATCCACCTATTCTTACTACCGTTGGATTAACTGATACTGTTTGTCCAGGTAACTCTGGGACTGTTAGCGTCTCAGCGAATGGTGGTTTTGGAGGTTCTTATTTCTATTCTTGGTCTGATGCTGCAGGAAACATTGTTGGTGCATCTAATACAGCAACAGTAACACCGACAGCTGCACCGGCTACTTATTATGTAGTAGTTACAGATGCTTGTGAAACACCTGCCAAAATAGATAGTTTAAATGTTTATTGGTACGATGAACCTCAGCCTTCTTTCACAGCTGATGAAGTAAATGGATGTTATCCAGTATTTGTAAACTTTACTAATACAACAGATCCAAATTTAGTAGATCAATGTTACTGGGACTTTGGAGATGGCTTTACATAAAATAACTGTGGTGTTCAAAATCACATATATACAGGGGTAGGAACTTACGATGTTACTTTAACTGTTACAAGTGCTAATGGGTGTATAGGTGATACGACTTACTTTGCATTTATAGAGTCTTATGATTATCCTGTTGCAGACTTTGGAATTTTTCCAAATCCAATTTCGGTTTTAGAACCAACAACTAATATGTTGGATTCATCTTCAAGTGATGTTACATCGTATGAATGGTACTTCGGAGAAAATGGAATTTTAGGATCTTCATATGTTCAGAACCCTGAATTTACATTCCCAGATGCTGAACCTGCTAACTTTGATGTTGAACTGATTGTTACTAATCAATATGGATGTACAGATACCGCTACCAATGTAGTAATCATGAATGGAGTTTATAACTTCTATGTTCCTTCAGCATTTACACCTAATGGCGATGGAGTAAATGATGTTTTCTTCCCTAAAGGAGAAGGTCTTGATCCATTGGAGTACGAAATGTTGATCTTTGATAGATGGGGGAACATTGTATTTCAAACTACTGAAACAACTAAAGAATGGGACGGAAGTAAGTTAGGTACACAGGTTCCTCAAGGAGTCTATGTATGGAAGATCTTCACAAAAGATACTTACATCGGAACTGAATATGAAAATGTCGGTAACGTAACTGTAATTAGATAAACTAACACTACTAAAGTAAAAAGGGTCTTTCATTTTTGATAGACTCTTTTTTTTTGGAATGATATTAGTAGTGTAGTAGTCAGTATTAATAGCGGATGAGTTTCAAAAAAAAATTATAACTTTGCGAAGGTCGTTCAATAAATGACAATATTATGAAAATGAAAAATATAGCAATTTTAGGAGCCTTGATGCTTACAGGTATAGCATCTTTTAGTCAAGACGATAAAAATTTAGTTCAAAATCCAAGTTTTGAGGCTGAAAAAGGGAAACTAAAAAAACTAAACCAAATTAATGTAGCAGTTGAATGGAATAGCCCTACAGGTTTGCGAGCAGATTTGTTTGCATCTGATAAGGATTCTCCTTGTTCCGCACCAGAGAACGTGTATGGAAAGGAATCACCATATGATGGATCTAGATACGCTGGAATTGTAATGTATAGTTATAATAATAAAGCGCCAAGAACTTATTTACAAACTAAATTAATTGCACCTCTTAGAAAGGATGTTGAGTATTGTGTGAAGTTTTATGTAAGTCTTGCAGATTTATCGAAGTATGCTGTCAATAATTTTGGGATGTATTTTTCTAAAGATGGACTGGAAGTAGAAGGAAAAGCAGATATTATTTTTGACAAAGCAAAAGACAAAGAAGCTATTGCATTGAATCAAGATAATAAAATTTATAACGCTAGATATAATTGGGAACCAGTTTGTATGACTTACAAGGCTTCTGGAAAAGAAGAGTATTTAACAATTGGAAACTTTTACAATAACAAGGAAACTAAATACGAGAAACTTAAGAAGTTGACAAATTTCAGAGGTACTCAAATTCCAACGGCTTATTACTATTTAGATCAAGTAGAGGTATTTATTATGGAAGATCCTGCTGAGTGTGCTTGTAATCAAGTACAGAACGAAGCTGTGGAGTCTGTTGTTTACCACAAAGAGTCAGCAAGTGAAGATGGATTTACCATTGAAGAGCAAGTAAAATTAGCTACTGTTTATTTTGATATTAAAAAATCTAAATTAGAATCTAATATGCAAAAAGACATGGATGTATTGGCTGGTTCCTTAAAAGCGAATCCAGAATACAAAATTGTTTTACATGGACATTTAGATGCTGAAGAAGGAAGTGCCTTAAGAAAAGATCCAGAGAATATTGATGTAATGGGCCTTGACCTGAAAAGAGCAGAGGTCGTTAGAGATTATTTGATTGCTAAAGGTGTAGATGCATCAAGAATTTCTGTTAAATCTTATAAAGATAAAGAGCAGAAAGCAATTGGTAGTACAACACTTGATCATGCTAAAAATAGAAGAGTTGAATTTACACTGGTTAAATAAGATCTTCCTAATTATACTATTTTTTTCAAAAGCCTTCTCATTCGAGGAGGCTTTTTCGCAATCTTATATTTTAAATGGAGATTTTGAAAAAATTGAAGGGTGTCCAAAGTTTTGGTCAGTCAAAGATTCTGATTTTAAAGTCGCACATTGGTATTCACCATCTAAAGCTACACCTGATTATTTTTCAACTTGTAGTGAAAGTTGTAATAATGAGAATAATTGGATCCAAAAAAATACTAAAAGTACCAGTTCCACGTATGTTGGTTTGATTACCCAACAAGATCGTAAAAACTATTCGGAGTATATTCAAACTAAACTATCTCAGCCACTTGAAGAAGGAAAATTCTATCGTGTAAAAATGGATGTTTATTGGCCGGAGGGCTCTAAGGTTAAGCCTGTTGAACTTGAGATACTAATGTCTCAATCTAAAATTTACTCTAAAAAGGAAAGTTATATAAGCGCTACGCATGCTGTTAAGTCTAGTTTCGAATTTAATAAAATGCTTAAGTCACAGTGGTATTCCATAGAGTTTGAGTTTCAAGCAAAAGGAAAAGAGTCATATTTAACAATCGGTAATTTTGATAGGTCCAATTCTCTAGTTATGGATGATTTGGGAGAATATGATTATAACTACTTGTTTATAGATAATGTGGAATTATATCCATTCGAGTATCAATACCAAGAGTCGAGAACTATTATCGGACCTAATGTTATTAGTAGTTTTGAGTATTTGGATGACGTTACTGAGAGTCATTTGCCAGGAAACTGCACATGTTGGAATTGTCAAATATTGAATGGAGAAGTGGATAAGGATGTGTCCAAGTTAGAGACTTTAGCCGATTTTGTGCTTAAAAAGGGGCAAAGAATAGATTTGAATAGAGTAATATTCGATTATCAAAATGGAGAATTGTTACCCAAATCGAATAATGAGTTAAATAGGCTACTATTTGTTTTAGAAGAGCAACCAGCTGCGGAGTTACGGTTTATTATTTATACTTATGAAAAGAACGATAACGGTAAGGCTATAGCTAAGGAGTCAGCTTTGTCCATCTATCAATATTTAAAAAACAAAGGTCTTCAGAATAGTTTTTCATACATTCACGCTACAAAAGAAAGTTTGAGCCAAGATGATGGCGTTCCAAGGGATAGGAATATAGAAATGTATGTAGTCAATAATAATTAGAATTACTATGAGTGAAAATTTGGAAATTCCTAAAAAGGGAGACAAAAAAGTAATGAATGCATGGGCATTCTATGATTGGGCTAATTCTGTTTATCCGTTGGTGATAACATCTGCTATTTTTCCATTATTTTATGAAGGGCTAACCACAACAACGATTAATGGTGTAGAATCCGATAAAGTAATTTTTTTCGGCTACGAAATGATAAATACAGCATTAATAACAATTATTAGCGCTTGTTACTTTTTATTTATAGTGCTTTGCATGCCTATTTTGACAGGAATTGCTGATGCAAGTGGAAACAAAAAATCTTTCATGAGGTTCTTTGCTTATTTAGGTTCTTTTAGTTGTATGTCTTTAGCGCTATTTGATAAGAATCATTTAGAGTTGAGTGTTATTTCGTACATATTAGCAGGAATAGGTTTTTGGAGTAGTCTAGTGTTTTATAATTCCTATTTACCCGACATTGCAGAAGAAAAAGATCATGATAAATTATCAGCAAAAGGGTTTTCATTAGGTTATTTAGGAAGTGCTTTGCTATTAATTATTTGTTTGGCAATTGTGATGTCTGCCCCAGATGAGCAAAAAGGAATGATGTCTCGTATGTGCTTTGTTTTAACAGGTATATGGTGGTTTGGGTTTAGTCATGTAACATTTGCCAAATTACCACATAGAAAGTCTGAGTTACAGTTTAACGCAAACGTATTTAAAAATGGATTTTTGGAAATAAAAAAAGTATTTCACCAAGTAAGAGAAATTCCAGCTTTAAAAAAGTACCTTTCTTCCTTTTTTGTCTACAGTATGGCCGTTCAGACCATTATGCTAGTGGCGACATATTTTGGTTCTAAAGAAATTAACTGGCCAGACGAAGGTGCCGCAACTACTGGATTAATCATTAGTATACTCTTGATTCAACTAATAGCTATTCCAGGGGCAATTGGTCTATCTCGATTGTCGGGTGTAATAGGAAACATTAAAGCATTAGGTGTTGTCCTAGTGATGTGGATACTGATTTGCTTTAGCGCATTTGTAGTAACAGAACCTATTCATTTTTACATCATTGCTGGATTTGTAGGTTTAGTAATGGGTGGTATACAATCACTTTCTAGAAGTACTTTTTCTAAACTTATCCCTGTTGGAACAAAAGATACCGCTAGTTTCTTTTCGTTTTATGATATTTCAGAAAAATTGGGAATTGTAATAGGAATGTTATCATATGGCTTTATCGAGCAGGTTACAGGAAGTATGAGGAATTCAATTGTAGCGTTGGTTATATTTTTTGTAATTGGGTTATTATTACTTTTAAGAGTTCCAAAAGAAGAGATTAATGATTACGATTTATTAGATAGTAATGATTAATTTTGTTGAAAATTAATGAAGTATGTCTGATCAGATTTATGATATTGCTATTATAGGAGGGGGGATTGTTGGAGCAGCAACGTTTTACAAAATTCAAAAAGCCTATCCATCTTTGAAAATTCTATTGGTAGAAAAAGAAGAGGGATTTGCCAATCATCAAACAGGAAATAACTCTGGAGTAATTCATTCAGGCTTGTATTATACACCAGGTTCATTAAAAGCAAAAAACTGTGTTCAAGGTAGACACGAGATTGTTGCTTTTGCAAAAGAGCATAATGTTGCACATGATGTTTGTGGTAAAGTAGTGGTAGCAACGAAAGAAACTGAATTGCCATTCATGGAGAAAATCTTCAATAATGGAATTGCTAATAATACCGAAGGAATAGAAAAGATAACTGGTCAACAAATTAAGGATTTTGAACCACATGTTGAAGGAATTGGAGGTATTTGGGTGCCTTGTACCGGTATTATTGATTACAAAGGTGCTACGGAGAAAATGATTGAAGTAGCAGTTAGCATTGGCAAGGATAGTAAAGCGATGCTTGGAACTGAGGCGACAGGATTTGAACACTCAGAAGCATACAACACCTTGCATACTACTAAAGGAAGTTTTAAAGCCAAAAAAACTATTTTCTGTGGAGGATTACAAGCAGATAGGTTAGCAAAGAAAGACGGTGTTAAGATCAAAGAAAAGGTAGTAGGATTTAGAGGTGACTACTATGAGTTGACTGATGAAGCCAAACATAAAGTAAAGAATTTAATATATCCCGTTCCAAATCCAGAGTTCCCATTCTTAGGTGTTCATTTTACAAGAATGACCAATGGAGAAATTGAATGTGGGCCTAACGCTGTTTTTACATTCAAAAGAGAAGGGTATGGTAAAACTGACTTTTCTTTCAGAGATACAGCAAGTGCCCTTTCTTATGGAGGAACATGGAAGTTGTTTTTTAAGAACATGAGTTTTGGCATTAACGAATATAGAAGAGCATTCTCTAAAAAGTTGTTTCTAAAAACACTTCAGGAATTGATTCCTTCGCTTACCATGGATGATATTAAGCCGGGTAGAGCAGGAGTGAGAGCATTACTTTTAGGAGCTGATGGTGATACACGAGATGATTTCCGGATCGTATATCGAAAGAATAGTATTCATGTATTAAATGCCCCGTCTCCTGCAGCCACAGCTTCTATGTCTATTGGTAGAGAAATTGCCGATATGGCAGTTGAACAATTTTCTATTTAAAAGTTCATTTATGTAGCTAAAGTCGCATAAATATCTAATGGGATCACTACATTTATAGTATAAAATTCAAGACGATGAATTTACCCTATAAAAGCGCTATTAGTAGTGTTATAGTCTCCGTTTTTATTGCAGTGATTATTTGACGGGTAATGCATAAGTCCGCAAACGAATAAAATGATGCAAGTTTTTCAGGGTTATAATCTCGGATAGCTTTATACAGACCAATCATACCTTCTTGAACAATGTCTTCCTTATCTGCTCCGACAAGAAA
>CAJYBK010000194.1 GCA_913064955.1 uncultured Flavobacteriales bacterium | reverse complement strand
AGATACAGAGTCTGAAGATGGAGGGCTACGACGAGTATGTCGAGAGCGTAAACTTTTCAGGTCTTTTCTCGGCAAAGACTCAGGTACTTACGGTGGAGTTTAAGAAGTCAAAACTTAAAAAGACTTCGGCCTGTTTCTTTGTTCAGGCTAATGGACATGCTTATAGTTTTAGGCTCTATAAGGGTATTGATAAGGGGTATTTCAAAGCATCGGCTAACAACTATTTAGAAGCAGATACCTTAACTGGAGGATATGATATCCATGTTAATCTAACTAAGGGTGCTAGATATAAAATCAACGAAATAACCATCAACGGAAATGAGGCCATATCTGATGCAAAACTAAAGCGTCAAATGAAAGACACCAAAGAAAAAAAATGGTGGAAGTTGTTTTGGCGCTCTAAGTTCAATAGTAGCAACTACAAAGATGACAAAGCAAATATTATTAGAAAGTACGTTGATCTAGCCTATAGAGATGCCGAAATTGTTTTCGATACTATTTATGATTTTGATGAAAAAACCATAAACATTGACATTACAATTAACGAAGGAAGTAAATATTATATTAGAAGTATCAATTGGGTTGGTAACACCAAACACAGTTCTGGTAAATTGGATACAGTACTTGGCATAAAACCAGGTGATGAATATAACAAGTCAACATTGGACACAAGACTTTACATGAACCCTGCTGGTTCTGATGTAAGTTCACTATACATGGATCAAGGTTACCTTTTCTTTCAAATCACTCCAATAGAAAAAAATGTAAGTAATGACTCTATTGATTTGGAGTTTCAAATTTATGAAGGCAAGCAAGCGAGAATCAAAACAATCACAGTAACAGGAAATACAAAAACTTCAGATCATGTTATAATTAGGGACTTATATACTCAACCTGGTGATTTATTTTCTAGAGATGCTATTATTCGTAGCCAAAGAGAATTAAGTCAAAAAGGATATTTCAATCCAGAAACGCTCGGAGTAAACCCAATCCCTAATCCCGCTGATGGAACTGTGGATATTGAGTACCAAGTAGAAGAAAAACCAAGTGATCAAATTGAACTATCTGGAGGTTTTGGAGCAGGAAGAGTTGTTGGAACACTTGGTGTCTCTTTTAATAATTTTGCACTGAAGAGACTTTTTAAAGGTCCTTGGAATCCACTTCCTTCCGGTGATGGACAAAGACTTAGCTTAAGAGCTCAATCTAATGGATATTGGTTCCAATCATACAACCTTTCATTTACAGAACCTTGGTTGGGCGGTAAAAAACCACAATCATTTAGTTTTACAGCTTTCCACTCTCAACAGTCTGGCCAACCTATTTATCAAAGAGACGCCAATAACAGTTTGTTGAGAGATGAAAATGGTGACAAAGTAAAAACCGTTGATAGACAATATATGAAAATCTCAGGTGTTTCCCTTGGTCTTGGTAAAAGATTAAAATGGCCGGATGATTACTTCCAAGTTTATCATGAATTATCATTTCAGTATTATGACATTAATAATTATGGTAGCGTCTTTGCATTCTCAGATGGCTTTGCGAATAATTTAAGTTATAGATTCGCTCTTAGCAGAAACTCAATTGATCAACCTTTATACCCTAGAACTGGTTCCGAATTTTCATTCTCCGTGAAAACAACATTACCTTATAGTTACTTTAACCAAATTGATGATTATTCAGTTCTTTCAGATCAAGAAAAATACAAATGGTTAGAATACAATAAAATTAAATTTACTTCCTCTTGGTTTGCCCCTCTGACAAAAGATAAAAAATTAGTTGTTAATGCAAGGTTTGGGGTAGGCCTCCTTAATGCTTGGAATAAGAACAGAGGAACAACTCCTTTTGAACGATTCTACATGGGTGGTTCTGGATTATCTGGATACAATATCGATGGTAGAGAAATTATAGCATTAAGAGGTTATGACGACAATGCAATTTCTCCTAGTACTGGAGGTTCATTGGTAAGTAAATACACCATGGAACTTAGATACCCACTATCCCTTAATCCTTCTGCAACGATTTATGTTCTTGGTTTTGCTGAAGCAGGTAATACATGGAACAATTATAAAGACTTTAACCCATTACAGGTAAAACGTTCTGCCGGATTAGGTGTAAGAATTTTTCTTCCTATGTTCGGTCTTATGGGGCTTGACTATGGATTTGGCTTTGACCCGGTTGATAAAGGTGCTCAAGGTTATGGTATTCACAACCTGGATATACGTTCTAAAGGCTACCATGGACAGTTCCACTTCACAATTGGTATGAATATTGGAGAACTGTAAATCAAAGCGAATAATTATTATAAATTTGTAAACATTAAATTATAACCTAAATGAAACATTTAGTTCTAACAGCCTTACTAATTATAGGTTCCCTATCTATCTCTGTTGCTCAAAAATACGCATTTATTGATGTTCAATACATTCTTAAAGAAATGCCAGAATATACTCAAGCACAAAAACAACTAGACGATTTAGCTGAAAAGTTTCAAAACGAAATTAAAACTGCTTATGCTGCCATTGATAAAAAAATCAGTGCATTAAAACAGGAGGAGATACTTCTACCAGCAGAAACTAAAAAACAAAGAGAAGCCGAAATTGGTGAAATGCAACAAGAAGTTCAAAAACTACAACAACAAAAATTTGGACCAAACGGAGACTTGTTTGCTAAGAGAAAAGAAATGATTGAGCCTATTCAAAATAAAATTTACAAAGCAGTAAAAGATATGTCTGACGATAAAGGTTATGATTTCGTTCTAGACAAGGGTGCTAACTCTAACATTCTTTTTGTAGATCCTAAATATGATAAAAGCGACTATATAATTTCGCAACTTAAAAAATAACAAAAACTAAAAAATCAGAAAAATGAAAAAATTAATATATACAATAGCAATAACTTTAACAACTTTTGCTGCAACAGCACAGAAATTAGGACACATTAATACTCAAAAATTACTTGTAAGTCTTCCTGCATACGAACAAGCTAAATCGGAATTGGAAGTATTTGCTAAAGAGAAGCAAGAAGAATTCATGATTCTAAGAGATATGTATCAAAAAAAGGAAAACAAATACATACAATTAGAACAAAAATGTCAAGCGGATCCAACAAATTGTGATAAAAATTTACTACAAATGGAATACACAAAAGTTGAAGAAAGTGCTGAATTACTTCAACAAAGACAGTATGAAATGGAAGCCGAAATCCAAGAAAGAGAAGGTTATTTAATCAATAAAGTTGTTACTACAATTAAAAATGCTGCTGAGGCGGTAGCTAAGGAGAAAGGAATTACTTATGTATTGGACTACTCTACTTTAATCTACGCTGGTGGCGAGGATTTAAATGCCGCTGTAAAAGCAAAACTCGCTAAATAAAATAAACTTAACTTATATTAAAGGCTTTATTCATTAGAATAGAGCCTTTTTTTTTCAAATATGATTAATTCCATTACTGAAGATTACAACTTTCAAAACAGTAACTTTTCGAAGGAAAAGTTAATTTCTGCTGAGTATGATTCCTGTACATTCGAAAATTGTGATTTTTCTTCATTAGACCTAAAACACAAAACTTTTATTGATTGTAAATTCAACAATTGTAATTTCAGTAATGCAATTGTATTCAACACCTCTTTTAGAGATGTTACATTTTACGAATGCAAAATTATTGGTGTAGATTTTAGTAAATGTAAATCTTTTCTATTACGTTTTTCATTTACAAATTGTAAGTTAGACTATAGTTCATTCTACAATTTACAATTAAAGGCTACCAAGTTTACCAATTGTAATCTAATGGAAGTAGATTTTACTCAATCCAATATGTCTAATTCAACTTTTGATAATTGTAACTTAATGAATGCCATATTTGAAAACAGCATACTCGAATACTGTGATTTCAGAACAGCCTATAACTATAGAATAGATGTTGACAATAACTATATTAAAAAAGCATTTTTCTCTCTTCCAGAAGTGTCTGGACTACTTCATAAATATGACATAACAATAGAATCTTGACGGCTATTTCCCAACGCCTTTTACAACTATTAAGACAGTATATATTAATATCTTCAGATCTAAACCTAAGGACCTATTTTCTACATATAGTATGTCATACTTCAGCCTTGCCACCATCTCATCAATATTCTCAGCGTATCCGTATTTTACTTGTCCCCAAGAAGTAATTCCCGGCTTCACTTTTTGAAGATGTTTATAATGTGGAGCAACCTTCACAATTTGATTAATATAAAACTGTCTTTCCGGTCTTGGTCCTACAAGTGACATATCATTTATCAAAACATTAAAAAACTGTGGTATTTCATCAAGTCTAGTTTTCCTCATGAACTTTCCAATTTTTGTTATTCTAGCATCATTAGTACTTGATAACTGTGGCCCTTCTTTTTCTGCATTCTGAACCATCGATCTAAATTTATAGATATTAAATGGACGACCATATATCCCAATTCTCTCCTGCTTAAAAAATATTGGACCTTTACTACCTAACTTAACCAAAACACCCAAAACAATAAAGACTGGACTTAAAATCAAAATAGCTATCACAGAGAGAATTACATCAAATATTCTCTTAATATTTTGCTGCCAAACAGGCATAATCTCTCGATTTACCTCAATCAACAACGCTCCAAAAATGGAGGTCATTTTAACCGAACCCGTCAAAATATCATAAGTATCTGGAATTAATTTTATACTAATATTTTTACTATCCAAATCCGTTATAATTTTATTTATTTTCTCATGTTCTGAACTCTCAACAGCAACAATAACCTCCTCAATAGCTACTTCTTCTATCACCGATCTCAATTTGTCGTATCCTCCAAAATATTTTAAGTTAGAATCTAAAAGTTCTCTATCCACTCCATTCGTAGAAATAAAGCCTTTAATCTTGTATCCCGGACTATTAGTTAAATTTATTATTTCATTATAAATGTTTACAGCATTTTCATTACCACCAATAATCAAAGTAGGAAACCCTCGCTCGCCACTATGTATGCTTTTAACAATTCTGTGGGTTATTGTTAATTTAGGGATTAGTGCTAAAATAAAATGTATTATAAACAACCCAAAATATGCCAAGTAATAATCTGACTTAAAATAATACTCATCATTAATTAATAAAGCAAAAAACAACAAAGTACTTCCAAAAATTGATATTAGAAAAGTTTCTCCCAAATCCCTTAAACGATGTCGCTTCAAAACATTTCTATACGAACCAATAATATAATATAAAGTAATCCAAAAAATAGGAACAAAAAATAATCCTAAATAAAAATTTGAATCTGTGGTAAACGGAGCGTTTTCTATATATAATTTCCTATAGGTAAAGAACAAAGCCCAAGCTAAAACCGAAAAAGTAATATCAGTAAATATATATAGCCACACTAGTCCTCTTCTACTCATGAAATCCTAGTTATCAAATACAACTTTTAAATTATCTACATAAACTTCAATTCCATCCGTACCATCATTGTTAAAAACACTAATAAAGAAATCAAATTTAGTAGCATTTTGATAAAAGTTAGTTACATCTGGAATATACAAATAAGTCTTATTCCATTGTGCAACTCCGTTCTCATCCAATGTTGGATTAAACGTAATTAGAGTTGTTCTGTTATAAGCAGACAGTCCTGTATTATTGTCTAAAAGACCAAATAGAAAACTATGATTACATTTATAATCCATTTCAAAATAAGCAGGTGTGTTTAAGTCTCTTGGTAACTGATCAAACAAAGGCTCGTCCGTTCTCATTTCGCACAAGATATTAGTAGACGACATCTTAATCAAACCTGCATCACCTTCAAAAAGTCCTGTATACTGTGATTGCTTTGCTATGAACATTGTTGTGTCACTATTGCTTACAAACATATTCAATTTAAAACCCGGATCCTCAAAATCTTCTACCCAAAAATTCAAATTATCCCTATACTCTATTTCAGGAGCAAGTTCAATTGTTTCACCTGCTTTCAAATCTATAATTGAATCAAAATTTGTGTAAAAAGGATAAATAACCCTTTCCTCCTGCACTCCATTTTTATATATACCTGGATATATTTGAACGTTATATGAGCCATTAAGAAAAATAGGAATTCTCGCTGGTAGTTCAAAAATGCCCACAAGTTTGGAATCTGCATATACCCAGCAATCCTTAATTTTGTTACTAGATGTTCCTTGATTAGATGAACTAGTTAAGTTAAATTCGTCTATTTGAATAAAGGAAGGCACAAGTTCTGGATTATCTATTACATCACATGAAATAAATAATAAAGCAGTTAATACTATAAATAATAATTTCTTCAATATTCCAGTTTTTAGTATAACGTAAAAAGGTTTACTATAGTATTAATTAAGTTAATAGAATATTCTATTTGCAACTAAACACCTCTAGTTTACAAATTTACCAAAAAAGGCAAAAAAAAGGGGATATTCTACAAAAGAATACCCCCTTTAAAATGGCAACGACATACTCTTCCAGGTGTTACCCTAGTACCATTTGCGCTGATAGGCTTAACTTCTCTGTT
>CAJYBK010000193.1 GCA_913064955.1 uncultured Flavobacteriales bacterium | reverse complement strand
ATTAATTCTAAGTAATAAGGATGTATTCTTCACTTATAAGTTCAGTCTCGTGAATTCACATAATGCTAAAGTAGATTCTTTCGACTACCGTTCACCAAAAACTATTAATACTGATTCTTCATTTAAACAACACCAAATCATTCACTCGATTGATCAATGGAGAAATATATCTTTTATGGAAAGTGATAGTTCAATTTTTCATGAAGACACTCTTTTAGTTGGTCATAAAGTTGGGTTTTATAGAGTATTCCAAGATAAACCTTTATCATCGTATTATGTTCAGGCAGGATCATGTAAAGAGTTGAGTCTACAATATGAATATAATGAGGATAGCAACAGTTTTGAAGTAATTGTGGGACCCTTATATGATGATTTTTTAAATCCTGTTTCGGACGGAACGTTGGTGATTTTTAATTATTCGGATGGTGTAATGTTCTACACTAAAGAGGTTCAGTTAAAGGGAGGATATGCAAAAACAGAGATTAAATATGCGCCTAACCAAATAATTAGTCTGTATGCTCAAATAAACGAAACGAAATCTCAGTTAATAGAATTAATTCATTAAATGTTGAAGGGATTATTCATAGCTATTGCATGCACATGTGTTGCGTTTCTTATATTTAGTAACGTAGGTGACAAGACGGTATATGAGCTTCCATCATATCTGCAGTATGATGAGATAAGCAAGGCTCATGAAACAAACATAGAAGTCTATCAACACTCTATTCATCATCCCGACTCTATGGAAGTTGTGAAACTTAAAAATGATTACTCTAATTTATGGGCACATTTGAATCATTTGTAAGCATCAAATGATGTGGAAGCGGGTAAGAAATTTTAGACAGAAGATTGGTTTAAGCATATTTCGATTCATTATGAAGGGGTCTCAATTCCAGTTGTTCTTCGTGAGGATCTAAAACATGAGTTACACATCCTAAATTGGGCATGGGATGGACTGGTTTGTTGCGCAATTGATAGTAATGTTGTCCTTAGGTATGATTTGCCTGATGGGTCTATGGATACAACTATAGTAACTCTCGGAGTAGTGTTGTTATATCAAGGCAGTAATTGGAGAGTTGATGCTATGCGTGTTCTCCATGAGGAATAGGGTCGTTACTTGCGAAAGTTTTTCCCGTTTTGAGAAAAATCCCAAATAAAATCTCAAAATAATACATTTAGAACACCAGTTTTAACTCGTAAGGTTCATGCTTACAGTGGTTTATGTTTTTTGGCACTTCCCTTGGTATAACTAAGGAAAATAAAAAACATGAAAATGATTAAATCTTCACTCTCAAATTTACTAATGATTGTATTAATGTCTTTTAACAGTTTTGATTCATCAGCTCAACAAGTAGGAAATCGAAAATGTCCTGATTCATATTTCAGAAATAACGGAAACGGACAGTATGTTACTGATTTTGCGTCAAATATTGATTCCAATAGTGTTTATTTTTCAAATGCCTTATCATCTGGGAACCAAGGAAACTTAACTTTTAAATGGGGCGAGGAAATTTTTAATCCTCCTGTTATCAATAAAACTTGGCTTACTAACACGGATAATATTACCACTGCAGATTGGACATTTGGAGACAATCTAGTAGGCAGCCCATTTAATCCACCTGGAATACCGGCATTTGATGAAGTAAAATATACTTTTTATTACAATAATTTACCAACTGCAGGGACAATTACCCTGGAGCTCATCGACCCTTTTGATGGTAGCATGGTAAATACCTGTTCTTATCCACTTTCAAAAGGAGCTACTTCGGGAGGCTCGAAGGTTAGTTTGGCAGTTAATCCACCATCTGATTTTTATTATTCACCTGATACTGCATACACAGATGTTGGAACAATAGGTAACTCCGCTGAGCCTACGATTAATTCTGGAGGAGGAAGTATTACTTACAGTCTTATATCAGCCCCTGCAGGGGTAACAATAAGTGATTCCACTGGGGTGTTGTATTGGGATGCTTCTTTGCCAATTGGTAGTTATAATATTACAGTCAATGCCAGCAATGGGTTGTCCCCGGATGTTACTGCTGATTACGTGCTAATTATCACAGAAGAAGGTGTTAGTTCGGGTAACGATGGAGGACTAGAAAGTGAAAGTCTTGGAGGAGCCTTGGCCGAAAGAGTATTTAAGAAAAAGCTTGAGGGACAGACAGAAGTTATTGATTATAATAATTTTAAGCTGCTGGATTTGACAACTATGACAAAGGGTACTCAAAATTTGGCGAATTTAGTGCCAACTCCAAATGATCTTGGAACAGGCTACAAGGCATATGTTACATCTCCAACGGACCTTCTGGGCTTCACGAATGCTGAAGATATCATAAGTGTAGATTACACCAAAGATTTTGTTAACAAGGCAGTTGCATTGTGTGTTGAGACAAAAAATGGAGTCTACTCCCACACGAAGCCAGTTTGCGATAGACTTAAGGGTTCTGAATTGATGAAAGTGAATGATGTTTCAATTGCTGGATATGATTTTATTAGATATGAACTTAAAGCAGATGGCAGCAAATTGGAGTATGCAATTAGTTTTAGTATTGGTATGGAAGATTTTGGTGATGAGTATTTTCTGCAAAGCACATGGTTGTTAGATGGATGTGTACCGTATGCTGAAATGTATAATTTTCAGTTATGGAGTTCCGATGAAGGACTTTTGACCGATATGGTACAAAGTGTTCTGAATAAATTTGAAAAATACGCTACTATTAATCAAATACAGGCCCTTCCCAGACCAAGTACTTATGTTACAAAAATGACGAGAGCGGCAGATAATCAATTGAGGTTGAATGTGGATGTTTTCAACGATACAGAGCATGAAAACGCGTTACTCATTATTAACCAAAAAGAAAATGAACAATCAGCCATATCAACGGTGAAAGAAATAGAAGTGGGATTAAACCCTAAAGGAATGACCCAATTAAGTCTTGAATTGAATGATGCGTCAGAAGCAGAAATTGAACTATTGATCAATAATAAAAAGGAGGATTTTGTGTACGTAAATGATGGGATATGGAATTATTTCCAAACCCCAAATTGTGATATTCAAGAGTTTTCGGTGAGTAATGATCACTTAGAGCCTACTGATTCAGACTATCGCCTATTTAGAAATGTTAAAATAAAAGCGCAAACATCTGATTATGTAACTGTCTATAGAATGCTAAGAGGTAATTCAGCGCCTGTGGATTTGAGTGAATATAACTTCCTGAAATTTACTTCGGAAGGTGAAGGAGAAGTTAGGATTAGGATTATAAAAAATTCCGTGGATGACTTTAACAAGCAATTTCAATACAACGTCACCCTGCTGGAAGGTTGTTCTGAATATAACATAGATCTACGTGATTTTTACTCTAACAATAGTCATACTACTACGAAATTTAATGATGTAACTATTGTTTCATTCACCTACGAAGTTGATTCAGGTAGTGAGTTGATAGAGCATAAATTATCAAATGTTCATTTTTCTAAGACTAAAACGCCCAAGAAATTAGATGTTAGATCGTTATTCGTGTATCCTAATCCTGTCAGCGATCAGCTATCTTTTGAACTGGAATCAAACAGAGATGAATTGGCAAATGTTGTGATAATTCAAGCTTCGTCTGGGAAGGTGATGTATGACGCAACGATCAATCTGTTTTCAGGAGATACTCAATATCGTATACCTGTCAGCGATAAATATTCTTCTGGAATATATATCATGAAGGTTATCACTGCAGAAGATGCTCTTGTTACAAGATTTGCCAAGGTAAAGAGATAGTTGTAAGCGGCAAATGTCTTTGAGGTTTTCCCAATACAGGAATTTTCTCCCAAAAAGCAAAGGACATGAAGAGTAAACTTAATATAAGTCGCATGTAGTCAGTCGGTTGAGTTTTTGGTTTGCAAATTGCCAAACCTTTAGTAATTAAAAAAAACAAATTATGAAAGTTGTATTTATATCTCCGTATCCCCCAAGTAAAGTATCTTTAAATGAATATGGATATCATTTGATTCGCAGTTTTGTCGGTAAAGAGGAAATAGAAAAAATATATGTGCTGACGAATGAATTGAAAGACAATAGTAACTATGATCAGTATAAAGTTGATGGTGTGGAAATCGTGCCATGTTGGAAATTTAATTCACTGAACAGTACCTTGAAAATTCGTGAGCAGCTCAAAAAGTTGCAACCAGACTTAGTCATAATGAATTTGCAATTTATGTCATTTGGAGAAAATAAAATTGCTGCTGCTCTTGGGTTGTTAACGCCATATTTTTGTAAAAAAATGAAAATTCCTTCTATTGTGATTCTTCATAACATTACCGAAACGGTTGATCTGGCTTCTATTGGTATGGCGAAAAGCAAATGGAAAACAAAGTTGTTTGGATTAATTGGAAAACAGTTGACTAAAATGATATTGAAAGCGGATATTGTTGGTGTTACCATTGCAAATTATGTTGAAATTTTAAGTGAAAAGTATAAAGCTGATAATGTTGTGTTATTGCCTCATGGTAATTTTGATCTACCCGAAAGAAAACAGCAAAAAGAGAATTCTTCAGAAATTAACCTCATGGCATTCGGAAAATTCGGGACCTATAAAAAGGTAGAAGTTCTCATCGAAGCAATGAAGATTTTGGAGGATAAGTATCCAGGTAAAAACTTTCTTACTACGATAGCAGGTAGTGACAATCCAAATGTTAAAGGTTATCTAGACTCTGTTAGAGAGAAGTATAGCAATATGACGAATGTACATTTTACCGGGTATGTGGCTGAAGAAGATGTAGAGAGTATCTTCCTGCAGAGTTCATATGTCGTCTTTCCATATACCACAACTACCGGTAGTTCAGGTATTTTACATCAAGCAGGTAGTTATGCTAAGGCATGCATCTTACCAAAAATTGATGATTTGGAAAGGGTAGTAATTGAGGAAGGGTATTGTGGGTCTTATTTTGAGCCTAATGACCCTGTAAGTATGGCTGATGCTGTCGCTGCGCTAATTGAAGATCCTGAGCAAACAAAAGAAATTGAAGAAAAAAACTATTTAGCAGCTAAAGGGCTGCCTATGTCTGAGCTGGCAGAGTGGTATTTGTCTCATGCTAATTCAATGATAAATTCGTAATAAATTTCTAATGTTAAAAAAACTTATACTAACTATTATTAAGTTTTTCTATAAAGGAAAATTTAAGCGAATTCCGTTCAATGTATTTGCCTATTTAATTGTAGGTGGCGGCAATACTGCCTTGAATATTTTGTTATTTACCTTGCTGTTTTTTAGTATAAATGGTAGCGGATTTGCTTTGGAAATCGCAACAGTATTAGCATTTGTTTCTACCTCAATAACTGGTTTTTGGCTAAATAAAACATTTGCATTTTCTGATTCAAGTAATTTGCGAAAAGATATGGTAAGTCAATTTGGGAAATATGTGTTCGTTTCATTATTTGGGCAAGTTTTAGATTATTTCATGACCAAATTTCTAATTGTGTTTTTCGCTTTCGATGCTATAGTGGCATATGTTTTTGCGACTGTGATAGTAGTTACAAGTACCTATTTTATACAAAGGTATTTTACATTCAAAAAACAAGAAGATAAGCAAGTCCTTTACGACTTATCAAAAAAGAGTAGTTCCTCATATAACAACTTTGACTCTCAAATAAACGGTAAACATTCATAATGATGAAGTTTAAAGAAACAAACTCCTGTTTAAATGCTAGGGATCTCCTTTTGCCAGGTTTTTTATTAATTGGTGTTAAATTCTATGTTTTTAGTATTCTTTTAATTGTTAGCAGTCATTCATTCTCACAAAATGAAAATGAATTTTTGTTTCAAGATCTGGAAGAGCAGCCTATCGATTTTAAACAAACCCATTTTATTGGGTCAACCACTGGATGGACAGTGTATAATGATATTATGTTTCCAGGAACAAATATTGAAGGAGAATTATCTTCAGATAGTACTACATTTAACGGTCAAAATGTGTTAAACTGTATGCTTGTTGGAGGCGATCAGTATAATAATTTGTTTTTTACAAATACAATAGTTAAAAAGAATATTGGTGAGGAATGGTTATTTGATACTGTATCTTGGTTTGAATATACTTTGAAATTTTATGTGGATACTCATATAGATGA
This sequence comes from uncultured Flavobacteriales bacterium, assembly GCA_913064955.1. Classification (GTDB taxonomy): domain Bacteria; phylum Bacteroidota; class Bacteroidia; order Flavobacteriales_D; family Parvicellaceae; genus Parvicella. The sequence continues at coordinate 414 of CAJYBK010000193.1, read as the reverse complement.
AATAGATCCCGATTTGTCTTTGGTTGAGGGGTTAGAATTTACATTTCAACATGCCTATGAACATTGTTCCAATTTGTGGGGGCTTCAATGGAGTAAGTCAAATGTATGGTCTTTTTGGGATGCGAACAAAACAAAAGATAGTGTTGTTGGTTGGGTTCAGATTCCTGAGCTTGATATTAATATTAAAGACGGTGTTTGGAATGAAATTACAATCAGTGGTCACTATGATAATGATACTATTCACTATGATTCATTACGTTTTAATGATGAAAAATTCCAATTAAATAAATCTATCCCTTCTGCATCACTTCCGCCATCGTGGGCAGAGAATTATATACAGGTGGGTTTTCAAATAAATGGCAATAAAGCGATATGCACAAATCATAGACATGGTGTTGATCCAGTTAGTGTGTT
>CAJYBK010000192.1 GCA_913064955.1 uncultured Flavobacteriales bacterium | reverse complement strand
AGCACCCGCAGCAAAGGCAAGTGCATAAGGTAAAATTGGAGTGAAAAAAGCAACAGCTACTGCACCAAGTACAGCCGCAATAGGTTCTACAACAGCGGACAATTGACCATACCAAAAGATTTTAAACCTAGATAGTCCTTGACGGCGTAAAGGCATTGAAACTGCAAAGCCTTCTGGAAAATTTTGTATCCCAATTCCCATTGCTAATGAAATAGCAGCGATGATCATTTGGGTTTGTTCTACTCCAACTAAGGTTGCAGCAGCACCAAATAAAACACCCACCGCTAGTCCTTCCGGAATATTGTGAAGGGTAATAGCCAAAACCAAAAGAGTTGTCCTGTGCCATGTGGTTTTGGGCCCTTCGGGATTTTTGAAGTTGATATGAAGGTGAGGCATTAACTTATCCAGACCAAACAAGAAAAAAGCTCCTAATAAGAAACCAACCACAGCAGGCATTACTTTGATGAATCCTTCTCCAGGAGAGTCTTCTATGGCAGGCATCAATAGTCCAAAACAACTAGCTGCGACCATCACACCTCCAGTGAAACCAAGCATAGTATCCAGTACAGTTCTGTTTAAGCCTTTGAAAAAGAAAACCATTCCCGCACCAGCAGCAGTAACTAGCCATGTGAATGTCGTAGCGATAAGTGCTGCCATAACGGGATCAATGGAAGCAAAGAAACCTACTAAGTCATACCATAGCCCAGTATGAACTTCTCCTGCAATGACCGTATCCATTAATGAGATATCCATAATTACTTCAATGAATCTTTTAGAAAAAGAAAAACAACTTCATCATTTTTCTTCATTTTGTACGTTTCACGAGCGAATATTTCCAAAGCTACTGGATCAGTAGTTAGTTCGGTAGTTTTGATTTTAATCTCTTCGATTTCAATTTCTTTCTGATCATTTTCAACGGTCAAGGCATTTAAATCTGATTTATAGGAATACAATCTGAATATGTTAGTGTCTTCAAAAAACAACAATATTAAAAGCAGCACCAGACTTGAAATGATGTATTTGTTCTTTAGATATGGTAGTGCTTTCTTAAAGTTCATAACCTAGTTTAAATGCAATTTCAAAAGTATTATTAATAAGTTGTGTAATTTCGTGAAATACAGATTATTTTAAACAGGTATTTGTGAGTAGCACATTTGATAATAAAAAGTACTTAAAAACAATAGTAAGCGAATGGCTCCTAATAGGGTTGGGAGTGGTGTTTTATTATGTATTTCCTTTTGTGTCTTTTTACTTAAGTGATTTTAGAAACTTTGGGTTTATAGACCATATTGATGATAGGTTTAATAAACTTCTGATTTTTGCCCTGGTTTATGCAGTACTTGTGCCATTACTTTTTTACTTTAAAGTTGCTAAAGGAGAAGATTCAAAGGTGACGCTATTTATTGAAGGTTTAAAACAAAACATTTTTAGGAAAGATATTTTCTTAAGTTTCTTACTTAAGTTGTTTTTTATACCAATGATGTACTTTGGTACAATAGAGTATTCTTGGTTATTCATAGATTCATTTATTTATTTAATTCAAAATGGTGTCCCTGCTGAATTTGGAGGTTTCAAAGTGTTTAATCAGATTGTCTTCCCTATGTTTTTGCATGCTACTTTGGCCATAGCTGTCTCGGTTTATCTTTTTGGATATTGCGTGGAAAATGAAAAGTTAGGAAGTAAAATTAAAAGTATTGACAGTACTTGGTTAGGATGGATAGTGACCATTATCTGTTATCCTCCGTTTTTTGCAATTATGTTTTACATTATACCCAAGGCGGATCAAGATTTGGCATTTTTTATTAACGAAGAGATTACTGCATTTGTGCGATTGTTTATAATGGTAGTTGTACTTTTTAAGACTTGGACGATATTCACTCTAGGAACAAAATCTTCAAATCTGACGAATCGAGGAATTGTAAGTCACGGACCATATAGGTGGATGAGACATCCTCATTATTTGGCCAAAATGATTGTCTGGTGGATTTGTTTAATTCCATCCGCTGTAGGTCATCCATGGTTAATTGGAGGAATGATTTTTTGGTCGACTATTTATGTGCTAAGAGCATTGACTGAAGAATTACATCTTAAAAAAGATCCAGATTATAAAGAGTATATGACCAAGGTTAAGTGGCGTTTTATTCCAGGAATTTATTAGGTGTAAGGAATAATAAAAAGGAGCGACCAATTTAAAAATCTTGTATGAAATTAGTATTTGTTTACAACGCAAAAAGTAAGTTGACCAATCATGTAGTTGATGTTTTGCATAAAACCTTCAGTCCAAGTACATATAACTGTGATCTATGCAGTTTGACTTATGGTAACATAGGACCAAAAAAAGAATGGAAGCAGTTTTTAAAGGAAATTACATTTGAAACTGAGTTCCACTACAAAGATAAATTTGCCAAATCACATCCTAATTTAAAAGATGAATACCCGGTTATTTACCTTCAGGATAAGAATTTTCAAAGATTGGTTTCTTCGTCAGAAATGAGTGAATGCGAAGATTTGTCTCAATTGATTGAAAGAATAAAAATGAATTTAGCAACCATAGGTTAATTACTGTAATGTTTATCTCGTTGACGTAAAGGTTACTTTTTGAGGAGTTTATTCCGTATATTTACAAGATGAAGTACACCATTTTTTTAGTATTCTTAATTCAAAGTCTTTTTGGCCTTTCACAGGTCAAAGATGTAGACTTGCTCAGTAATTGGGCCGCTTCAGATATCCAGGGTTGGTATGGAGATGTAGCATTCAATGAAGTTTGGGGGTTCGTTCAAGGTGGTCAGGAATATGCTGTAATAGGTTCTGCTAATGGTACCAACATCATCAAGATCAATGATGACAACTCAACGGAGAGAGTTCAGTTCATTGATGGAAGACATCATAACGCTATTCACAGACATTTTCATGATTACAATGGTTATTTATACGAAGTTTGTGATCAGGGAAGAAGTACATTAAGAATTCATGATCTTAGTTATCTTCCAGATTCTGTACACATGGTATATGATGACAGTGCATTCTTAGCAAGAAGTCATAATATTTTTATTGATTCATCATCGGGTTTGTTGTATGCTTGTGGAGTGACTTATGGAAGTTTTGATGTGCCGATGAGAGTTTTGTCATTGGCTAACCCAGAGGTTCCCAGTTTAGTTTATGATTACAATTTTGTGGATTATGTGCATGATGTTTTTGTTAGAAATGACACTGCCTATATCAATGCTGGATTTGAAGGAATGCGAGTAGCGAATTTTGCTAATCCTTCGATGCCAATGCCTTTAGGTAGTTTAGAATTTTACTTGGACAAAGGATACAATCATAGTGGTTGGTTAAGTGAAGATGGGAATACCTATGTTTTGTGTGATGAGACAAGCGGTATGAGGTTTAAAGTGTTAGATGTTTCAGATTTATCAGATATCCAAGTACTGAGTGCTGCGATTCCACCGACATTTGAAGAGACTTTACCACATAACGTAATGTACAAAGATGGTTTAGCATACTTTTCCTATTACAACGATGGTTTGCAAATCTATGATTTAGAGGATCCTTCCAACCCTATTAGAGTTGCTTATTACGATACTTATCCGGATAGCGAAGTGCTTTTTAGAGGAGCTTGGGGTATTTATGCTTTCCTACCAAGTGGAAGATTATTAGTGTCAGATAGAAAATATGGTTTGTTTGTTCTAGGGTATGATGGAATTCCTAATCTTGAAGATTCAGATGCTCAGCCGGCCATGTTTCCTAATTATGTGGACAATGGTTTTACCTATTTTTATATTACTCAAGATGTGGATAGAGAATATGTATTAAGAATTTATGCTAATAATGGAGCTTTGGTGGATGAATTGGAAGGATATGGAGGATATCTTAGAGTTGAAGCATCTCACTATAGTAACGGATTGTACTTATACAAGTATTTCGAAAAAGAAACAGGTAGAATAGCTGGCGGGAAATTTATAGTAAATAATCCTTAATTACAGTAATGGCTCAACCAACTGAAAAATATGGATTCTTTCAGAATGCTCAAGAAGTAGCAAGGCTCATTCCCAAAGGGAGGGTGACTTCTTACGGGGCAATTGCTAATTATCTAAGTGCTCCTCGCTCAGCAAGAATGGTAGGATATGCCATGAAAGCATCAGCTGGTGATAAAACAGTGCCTGCTCATAGGGTAGTAAATAGAGTAGGACTGCTTTCAGGAAAGCATAATTTTGATGAACCTAACGAGATGCAAATAAAGTTGGAATTGGAAGGAATTCAAGTTGTTAATCATCAAATTCAAAATTTTGATCAGCATTTTTGGGATCCATCATTAGAATTGAAACTGTAAGTGCTAAAATGAAAATAACTTGATACCAAAGAAAATAGTTCTAGGTAATCCTGGTCCAAAAACAAAATTACTATCTCTGTTTTTTCCTATATCAAATGAACTTTGATAGGCGTTTGTAAAATTCTTAACGCCAACATAGAACTCTACATTAAAGCCTTGTTTTATAAGTTTTAAAGTATATCCTATTTTACAACTTAGTTCAGAGAATGAGGCAGAAGTAATAATCTCGTCTACTGTTTGATTTTCGGCACCTGCAAAATGAGGTACTAACATTTTACCTGTGTAAATATAGTTGACATTGGCATTGATTTTCTTATTGGGCATTAAAGTCAGTGTAGCAAATCCATATTCTGAAGGTGTGCGAATGAAATCCTTTATTCCTGGTAGACCATCGATGTAACTAACTTCATTTTCAAATCTACTTGACTGAATGGTAAAGCCAGTTTCCAATTGAACTTTTTTATCATAATTCGCCCTGAATTCTATTGTAGCACCTTGAACATTCGCTGACTGACCATTTTGTTTTTCAAATAACTCACCAAAACTATCTTGACCAATTGGCTGCAAGAAAAATGCATTATTCAATAACGTAGAAAACCCTTCCAAAGTAAAACCAGCAATCAAATGTTCCATCGGTTTGTCATAATTAATGGAAGCACTAAAACTTTGAGATCGCTCTGGTTGTAAATCAGGTGAAAGTGATATTCTGGATACACCTCCGCCCGCAAATGCTATATGCAGATCCGTGTCAAATGACTGAGGAGCTCTGAAGCCTGTAGCATAATTGATTCTAAATTGTGTGTTGCTTTTTAATTTATATAAAAGTGAAGCACGCGGACTAAATATCATTTTATCCACTAAATTATGTTGGTCCATTCTTACTCCGGATAGCAAGTTAAGTGAAGGTAATATTTCCCAGTCACTTTGAATGAATGCGCCAAAATCTTTGGTAGTTTGATCTATTAGATAACTATAAGTTTCAATTTCGTCAAACACATCATCAACGACATATTCTGTTCCTAAAGTGAAGGTATTGGTACCTTTTAGGAAGTTATAAATCTTGTGATTTAGTTGCAGTCCACCTTGAATAGTAGTTGTTTGAGAAAGGCCATAAGGAGCAAGAAAAACATGTGAAATTATAGCAGCACTGTCATCAGGATAAATTCCAGTATAATGTTTGCGATCCGTGTTTTGCCATGCAGCATAGGTTATAAATGAAGATTGATCATTATTAAAATTGATTTGATAATCCGCACTTGCCATCCACACTTTGTGTGTTCTTTCTTCAGATTGCTGTGTTAAATAGGCGGGCTTATCCACCATTTCACCACCATACCTATATTCGTTAAGGTTGCTAATGTTTAGCTCTATTTTTTGATTTTCAGAGGGCAAAAAGAACATGTTTGCTCCGAAAGAGGTATTTTCGATTAAAGGAATTTCTGAGAAGTTATCTCCATTATGGTCATACATTTCTCTATCTCTGTGATTTATGAAGAAAGAGACGCCTGAGTTTTTATTTTCGGAAACAACAGAAGCATTACCACTAAGATTAATATCATTACTCTTGCCATTGATATTTTGGTAAAATGAGTTCACTTCATAGGCATTCTTTTTTGGCAATTTAGTTATGACATTGACTGTTCCTCCTACTGCACTTGAACCATATAATGAAGAACCTCCACCTCGGACAACTTCGATTCTATCAATCATATTGGTAGGAATCTGTTCTAGTCCGTATAAGCCAGTTAAAGGACTAAAAATTGGCCTTCCATTAATTAATATTTGAGAGTATCCACCTGCTAGTCCATTCATGCGAAGTTGTGTATAGTTGCATGTCTGGCAGTCAGTTTCTACACGTAATCCGGGTTGGAATTTTAGTCCATCTGACAGGTTGCACGCTTGCACATTGTCTAGTGTTTGACTATTTATAAGATTGACAATTACAGGGGAGTTGGTTTGTCTTTTATAGGTTTTTGTTCCAGTAATTACTATGTCATCTAAGGTGTTTAATATTTGATTGATATTAAAATGTATTTCTTCTTCAGAATTGGATTCACTTAAGGAAACCTTTGTAACAGCATGTTGATATCCAACGAATGAAGCATGTACTTCATAGTCTCCAAAAGGGATATGATCTATTCTGAATTGACCTTTGTGATCACATACTGCACTAAATTTTGTATTGGAAGTTATAAAAACATTGGCATAGGGCTGCAAATTCC
>CAJYBK010000191.1 GCA_913064955.1 uncultured Flavobacteriales bacterium | reverse complement strand
AAGGACTACCCTAGATCTCCACTTCATTCATTTAACGATAATGACCAGTGGTTATTAATGGACAAAACAGGTCATATGATGACGAGTTACTATGTAGGGCTAGCGGGTATTGAAACAATGAAATGGAGTGGTGTTAATTCAAAACAGTCCGCTCTAATAGGAGGATCTCTAGGTCTTATATATTTAACAGGCGTAGAGTTTTTGGATGGCACTTCAGCTGCATGGGGTTTTAGCTGGGGAGATATGGCAGCCAATACCGGAGGGTTCCTATTAGCCGGAGGACAAGAACTATTATGGCAAAAACAAAAAATAAAATTACGAGTAAGTACACATTTGACAAACTACGCTAAGTACAGGCCAAACGTATTAGGGAGTACAAGTGCTGAAAGACTTTTGAAAGACTATAATGGACAAACCTATTGGTTGAGCGCTAATTTGAAATCCTTGTTTTTTGAGAGCATTGATAAATTTCCGGCATGGCTCAACGTAGCAGTGGGATACGGTGCGGAAGAAATGATCACAGGATCTGAAGATGCCGATTTTTGCACAACCAATCCTGACTTATGTGCCTCATTCAATAGATATGGTCAAGGATATTTAAGCCTAGATGTTGACTTAACTGAAATTTCTTGGAAAAGAAAAATATTCAAAACAATCTTTGGATCATTTGGATGGATCAAATTCCCAGCACCTACTTTAGAGTTAAGCAAAGGAAAAATAAAAGGGCATTGGATTTATTTCTGACCTACGTAGATGGTAGCAATACCTCCAGACACTTCTTTCTTGCTCAACTCAGAGTAACCAACTTTTTGAAGAATATCTAAAAAACCTTGACCTTCTGGAAAAGCAGCAATTGAATCCGGTAAGTACTTATAAGCAGTATCATCTTTAGAGATACTCTTCCCTACTTTAGGAATAATATGTTTCGAATAAAATGTATAACCTTGTTTCACAGGAAATTTTTTAGGCTTTGAAAACTCTAGAACTGCAACAATTCCTCCAGGCCTTAAAACACGAAGCATTTCACTCAATCCCTTCTCTAAATCTTCAAAATTTCTAACACCAAAACCAACAGTGATAGCGTCAAAAGATTCATCTTCAAAAGGAAGATTCTCAGAATCGCCATATTGCAAAGTGATAATCTTGTCATGACCTTTTTTGATCATTTTCTCTTTTCCTTTTTCCAACATTCCATTGGAAATGTCAACACCTGTTATTGAGTTTGGTTTCAACTTTAAAGATTCTATAGCAAAATCACCAGTTCCAGTAGCAATGTCTAAAATGTCTTTAGGATCTTTTTTAGAAATCAACTTTACAGCCCTTTTTCTCCACAATTTATCAATACCCATTGAAAGTAAGTGGTTTAGAAAATCGTACTTACCAGAAATGTTATCAAACATATCTGCTACTTGTTCTTTCTTTCCTTTATCGGGGTCGTTGTTAGGTTTTACTACTTCAGCCATGGCACAAAGATATATATTGTTTTTATAAGAATTCTAACCACTCAATGGAAATAATTGTAGATGTTAAGAATTACTTAATTAGTGTTACATATAAGTTAAACAATTCAAATCAAAATAGGTTCTTCAGTTTCTTTGATAAAAATTAAAACGTACTATGAAAATTACTACAACACTTGCAACCAGCCTTTTGATTTCTTCCCTTTATGGTCAAGCAAAAATCGAAGCACTAGAAACAATCCACAACTTTGATACTTTGCGTCAAAATGATCCTGTAACACATAATTTTAAATTTGTAAATACAGGTAATGAACCTCTTATTATTACCAAAGCAAATACTTCTTGTGGTTGCGATGTCTCATCTTGGCCTAAAGAACCTATACTGCCTGGAGATACTGCAATCATAAACTACAAATACGATTCAAAGAGAATTGGCCCTATCAATAAATCTATGACAGTCACCACTAACGCATTAAACAATCCTACATTGGTAGTAAGGACTAAAGGTTTAATCCTGCCTTCTAAGGAATAAATAAATGTCTTACATTTGCCCCATGCAAAAACGTTGCGACTGGTGTGGGACTGATGAACTCTATCAAGAGTATCATGATAAAGAATGGGGATTACCTGTTCGAGATGACGCTACTATGTTTGAATTTTTGCTCTTGGAAACATTCCAAGCCGGTTTAAGTTGGATCACGATTTTGCGCAAAAGAGAAAATTTCAGAAAGGCATTTGATCATTTTGACTTTAAGAAGATTGCGAAATATTCTGATGCCAAAGTAGAAGAATTATTGCTTAATGAAGGAATTATTAGACATAGAAAAAAAATAGAAGCGGCAATTTCTAATGCCAATGCTTATATAGCCATTCAAAAGGAATTTGGTACTTTCTGTCAATACTTCTGGGGATTTACTAACAACAAAGTAATTCATAATAAACTAACTCAATTAAGTGACTTACCTTCGCAGACAGAACTTTCTCAAAAAATAAGTAAAGACTTAAAAAAGAGAGGGTTCAAATTTGTTGGACCAACTGTTATTTACGCTCACATGCAGGCAACAGGCATGGTGAATGATCATTTAGAAAGTTGTTATCGTTATAAAGAAGTTCAAATATGAAAAGTTTATCCACCTATATATATTTAATATTAAGTTTCACTTTACTGCAATCTTGTGCTTCTGAGGAGAAGGTAATGCACAGGTTAGAAAAAAAGAAACTTGCGGTAAAAGAGAAGTTCAGATCATTCAAAATCAGTTGTACTAAGAATCAAGATTTCTCCAGTTTTTATTCTCAAAGTCTTACCTATAAAGTAGAGGCTAGTTTTGAAGAAACTTGGGCTGCTTACACTGAGTTGCAACCTAAAGAACTATGGGCTGGACCTTTAACTAAATACAAAGAAGGTTACTCCAAGATAGACGAAACCGGCTATGTTCGAAAAGAAACAAATGCGCCTTGCCCAGACTTAGGGTCAATTTATGAAATCAAACTCAGGGTAATTCCTTTGGTAAAATTCCCTATTAATTTTGAGATCACTCAATTAAGTAAAGTGAATAAAATCATGGAATTTACCTACGGTGGCAAGAGCCCTTCCAAGGGTAAACAAACTTTAACTTTTGTGCCTAAAGATGGTTACACTTTAATCATTCACGATTCATACTTCAAGAGCGGTAAAAAATTGAGAGATCAAAAACTCTATCCTTTTTTCCACGAGAAATATTTGAATGAATTTCATCAAAATGTGGCCTCTCGATTAAAATTATCTAAGAGATAATTCAAAGGTTAATTCCTTGAATTAGTGCAAATAAAGTGTCTATTAAATTTGGAGATTCAATATTATTATTAACTTTGCAGCCCCGTAAAAGGGAAAATACGTAAATAATTAAATAATAAATCATATGAATCGTTACGAAACTGTTTTCATTTTAACTCCCGTTTTGTCTGATGTACAGGCAAAGGAAGCAGTGCAAAAATTCAAAAAGGTTTTAACTGATGCGAAAGCTAAGATTGTTCACCAAGAAGATTGGGGATTAAAAAAATTAGCTTATCCAATTCAGAAAAAATCTACAGGTTTTTATAACCTAATCGAATTTGAAGCTGCTGGATCTGTAATTGCTGAATTAGAAATTGCTTTTAAGCGTGATGAGCGCATTATGCGTTTCTTAACCATGAAAATGGATAAGCACCATGTTGCATTTGCTGATAAAGGTAGAGCAATGGCTAAGGCCTAAATTAAATTCATTAACAAATTAAAAACTTAGAGATATGGCTAACACTTCTGAAGTTAGATATTTATCACAAATAAATATTGATATCACAACGACAAAATACTGTCGTTTCAAAAAGAATGGTATCAAGCATGTGGATTACAAAAATCCTGATTTCTTGATTAAATTCATTAACGAGCAAGGTAAACTTTTGCCAAGAAGACTTACAGGTACTTCTGCAAAATACCAAAAGAAAGTAGCACAAGCTGTAAAGCGTGCAAGACACTTAGCAATTTTGCCTTATTTGGCTGATCAATTAAAATAATAGGAGGGCAATAAAATGGATGTACTATTAAAGAAAAACGTAGATAACCTTGGAGACAAGGACGAATTAGTAACAGTAAAACCTGGATATGGAAGAAACTTCCTTATACCTCAAGGTTATGCTATACTTGCCACTTCTTCAATCAAGAAAATGCACGCAGAGACTTTAAAACAAAGATCTCATAAAGCAGAAAAATTGAAAGAAGAAGCTCAAGCTATCGCTGCTAAACTTGAAAAAGCAACAATTGAAGTTGGTGCTAAAGTTGGTGAAAATGGTAAGATTTTCGGTTCTGTAACTAATGTTCAATTAGCTGAAGCATTAGAGAAAGCAGGATACAATATTGAAAGAAAAAGAATTAAGCTTATTGGAGATGCCATCAAATCTGTTGGAACTTACAAAGCTGAAGTTTCTGTTCACAAAGAAATCAAAGTTAATCTTGATTTCAACGTAGTAGAAGGTTAAAATATTCTTAAGTAATATTAAAAGCCCCATTAGCATTTGCTAATGGGGCTTTTTTTTTACTCATGCTTTAACTGTTCCTCTATCAAAGGTTTTTCATTTATTAATCTTTGAAGTATTCTGATATACCTTGGTGCTGACTTATTCCCAGTCCTTGCAGCTTTATTCGCCCAAGAAATGGCCATTTCCAAATCACCTTCTATTTCGTTTACTACAGCCAGATTGTAGGTAGCTTTACCTAGCAATTTTGGTTTAGAAGTACTATTTATTACTGCTTCCAACATAAACTTTGCTTCTTCCCAGTTTTCAGAACCAATGTGCTTACCCGCTATTTTCATCTCCTTAGAACCTGAAGTATAATACATCCTACTTTCATAATACCAAGAAGGTATAATTCTTTTGATATACCAATCCGAAGCTTGAGCGCCAGCATTATAGATAGCCTTGTACTGAGATGGTGGATCAATTAAACTGGTTCTGTAACCTTGACCATAAGTTTGAAATCCTTGCTCATCAATTACTTCTTTGGTATTGGGATAATATAATCTCCATCTAGAAGTAACATAAGCCTCTCCCACCGCTTGACCATTTGAGTTTAATGCTCTATCACTATCAAAATGCTCTAGTGCAATTACACCATCTGCTCCGTATTTCTCACAAATTGAATCTAAAAAACTTGCTCTAAGCGGCTCTTTATTATCAAAATTACCATTAGAATTGTCTATTTCTATCACTTCTCTGTGCGCCAAACTTAATCTTTCATTTCCAGCAATCATATACTGCAAGTTTTCCATACAGCCTTTACGGCCATACTTATCACCTCCCAAAGGTTCTCCAGTAAGAATACCTTCCAGTACATTACCGATTTGTTTACCTCCTCCTTTTGCCATCTTTGATCGATCAACTATAAGTACCGTATCCAAGTCTGCGGGAATTGCAATATCCGCTGGATGCATCACATTGATTCCTATGTTTTTCGTACATGCGCTTAAACTAATAAGGGCAAGGAAAAAAGTTAAAAATTTCATAAGGTTATATTTTCTCATAAATAGTTAAAATCCTACTATAAAAATAAGCAAAAAAAAGCGCTTCAAATTGAAGCGCTTTTTTTTATTAAAATATTTCTAATTATCTATTAGTAATGTATTCATTCAATTCGGTTTTAGACGCACTAAAACTAAAGATTGAATTTACTAAATAATAATTATCAATGTCGTATGTGTAATCATATGCAAATTTTGCATACTCCAATTTATCATCTTCAAAATCAAACAAATTTGCAATCTCTTTTACCTGACTAGCAGTAAGGCACTTATTCTTAGTCGCTTGTTTTGCAACTAACATTTTATCATCTGAAAACGACTCTGCATCAACAGCTGCTTTGATACTATTCATGCTTTGAGAAGGAACCGAACAACCAAAACCACCTGTATATCCTTCCACATAAACTGGGGCAGCAACCACTTCGCTTTCCACAACACCAGATGTAGTGGTGGTAGTTGTTGTAGTGGTAGTAATATTTGTATTAGATTCTGTTACATCAACATTGCTTTGATTAACCAAGCCGTCATTAACATTCACATTCATTCCAAAACCTCCAACATTCACGTTCATATTAATATTTTCTCCTCTAGCAGGCTGCTTTTCTGTTCCAATACCTGTATTATTTGTTACCACTGTTTCTTCTACAACAGTTGTGGTTGTTGTTGTTGGTTGAACTACAGGTGTTGGCTCTACAGTATTATATGAAATAACATTTTGCGTAGGATCAACCACAGCAGCACCCATAGAAACTTCGCCAAAGTACCTCAATTTATAACCTTTCTTTGTATTTGCAATTTTAACCGTTGCTTCTACATTCATTTCTTGAAAATATATTTGCTTGTCCAAAGTTGGAATATTCGCATCTTTAAAAATTACTTTTATCTGATTAGCTGGATTTGTTAGCCCAGTAATTTTGACGTTTGTTTCTGGTTCAGCATTTTGTTTAATTCCATTTACAATTGCGTAAAATGGAGTGGCATCTTCTGCGAAAATGACAATATTTGAAGTTTGTTGAGCTTGAACAAAGTTTGCCATCAAGGTGAAAGTTAAAAAGTAAAAAATGGTTTTCATAAGAGTTTTTTATATTATT
>CAJYBK010000190.1 GCA_913064955.1 uncultured Flavobacteriales bacterium | reverse complement strand
TTCAATGTTTGCCGCTGCATGTGATTATAACGAACTCTCAAATGCAAATTTTGAGAAAGAAGAATCTCCGTACCAAATGTAATATGATACATGAACTTTTTTAAGACACTAGGCCTTTTAACCTCTATAATTTCACCAGTTAATGCATCTGTTGTAGAAGTTTGTGTTTCGTCAAAGTAAACCAAATTCCACTTTTGAATATTATCATAGGTAAACGAAAACCTAAAAGGTGCGTGTGCCAGTTTTTTGGAAACGCTTGCTATTAAATTAAAAGGAAGCGGAGCCCTTGTTCCCGGTGTATATCCATCAAACTGTAAACCAGCATTCTTGGCTAAAACAGCAAATCCAAATCCTTTGGTAGTGTCATAATAATTCGCACCAAGATCTATACTAGCACCAAAAGCATTGTAAGCCTCGTAAAAACTTCCTAAAAACCTCATTTGAGCACCTACCGACCACTTCTCAGATAGCGGACGTCCATAACCAATGGAAAGCGCAATATCGTTTGCATTAAACTGCCTTCCGTTTCTATCTCCATTAACATCTGCATACTCAAACGAACCGTAATCCGCATACAATACATTAGCATTGAAGGTTCCTATATTTGAAAAATGCTTTGTATATGAAGCGAAACCAAAATTAGCATCAGCAAAATAATTGATGTAGTTTAAATTGACTAAACCATGCATAGACCTATTTAGTAGTGCCGGATTTTCCTGACCTAAAGTGGCATCATCATCTCTTACGGTAAGCGCATACCCTCCTAGTGCTTCTGTCCTAGCACTAGTAGAATAATTCAATACCTGAAAAGAATGTTGCCCTCCAACTTGCGCTAGCAATGCAAAAGGAGACAACAGTATAATATAAAGTAAAGCTTTCTTCAAAATCTATTGGATAAACGCAAACTAGGTGCATTTATTTCAACAAAAATATACTTTTTAAAGCGAAACTGATAACTAAGAAAATATCTTCTTATTAAAAACAACCAATACTGCACTTCCTGCTATGGTTATAGATGTAAAAAGCCAAGCTAATGCTGTTTCTCCATAAAGAAAATATCCAGTGGCAAACAAAGCACTGTAGATTCCTAAAGTTGCTACCAAAAAGCCAATAATTTTGTATTCAAAATTGTGGAATTTGGAAATTTTGGCACTTGTAGTTCCACTCTGATCTAATAATTTTTCATCCGAATCAACCGCAAAGACCTTTGCCTCAAATGCATCAATAACTTCGGACTTAGTTGGATTAGTCAAAAACGAAACTAACACCCAACAAAAAGTGGTCACTCCAATTCCAGTCAACAACTGAAAAGTAGTACTCAACTCATTACCTTCATGCGTTTTATTATAAATTAAAAATATAGCTGCCATTAAAAAAGAAACTCCCATCGCTGTTATTTCACTGTATGGATTGATTCTATTCCAAAACCATCTCAAAATAAACAACAACCCAGTACCTGCTCCAATCTGCAACATAATCTGTAGAAAATCTGCAGCACTACTTAGGACATAAGAAAATGCTCCGGCACAGATCATTAAAACAACAGTACTAATTCTTCCAAATCCTACTAACTCTTTCTCCGAAGCTTCCTTTTTTATGAATCTCTTATAAACGTCATTAACCATGTAGGATGATCCCCAGTTTAGTTGCGTGCTTATGGTACTCATAAATGCAGCAATCAAAGACGCTAAAACTATTCCTAACAATCCACTAGGCAACATTGTCAGCATGGCAGAATACGCAGCATCTCCTTTTATTAATTCTGGATCAACACCACTGAATGCTAATTTGATAGATTCCAAATCTGGAAACACAATCAAAGATGCCAAGGCTATTAATATCCAAGGCCATGGTCTCAAAGCATAATGAGCGAAATTGAAGAATAATGTCGCAAAGGTTGCATTCTTTTCATCTTTAGCGGCCAGCATTCTTTGCGCTATATATCCACCACCACCAGGCTCTGCACCCGGATACCATGTACTCCACCATTGAACTGCAAAAGGAATTATGATGAGCACCAACATTTTATCTCCATCTGTCACATCCGGAAAAATTGATAATGTTTCTGGACTTATAGAAGCAACTAAATTATCCAAACCACCAATTTCTGGTAAGTTTACAATATAATATGTAGCCCATACAGAACCAATCATAGCTATAATAAACTGAAAGAAATCGGTTATTAACACTCCTTTCAACCCTCCCAACATTGAGTAAACAACAGTAACTCCCCCAGCAATAGCAATAAATGTCAATTGATCCATTCCAAACATGATGGCAGCAATCTTAGCACCTGCCAAACAAACGCCCGCCATGGTTATAACATTAAAAAAGAACCCTAAATAGACAGCTCTAAAACCTCTCAAAAATGCAGCAGACTTACCAGAATATCTTAGTTCA
Organism: uncultured Flavobacteriales bacterium; assembly: GCA_913064955.1. Lineage (GTDB taxonomy): Bacteria > Bacteroidota > Bacteroidia > Flavobacteriales_D > Parvicellaceae > Parvicella. The sequence goes on along the minus strand of CAJYBK010000190.1, from coordinate 4,189 downwards.
TAAAACTCTAAATCTGTGGTTACTCCTGATTTACGCCATAATCTTGCATAGAAAAAAACAGTCAATGTTCCAGTAAGCAACATATACCACCATGCCCAATTCCCTGAGACACCGTCATCTCTTACTAATTGGGTAACCAAACCTGGTGTATCAGCCGCAAACGTGGTCGCAACCATAGAAACACCCAATAACCACCAAGGCATTTTTCTTCCTGACAAGAAAAAATCATCTGCACTCTGTGAAGATGATTTACTTACATACACGCCAATAAAAATGGACAGTAGAAAAAATCCTCCGATAATGGAATAATCCAAAGTAGACAATGACTCGAAACTCATAACTTGGTTTTAGGTAGTTCAAATTTAAGAGCTTACTTTATTGATTTGGACCATCCTCACCTTAGTTATTAGGATAAGACTGTTAGTTTAGCAACAATTAACAATATCTTTCAGCCTAAGGTTCTGTATTCAATTGATTTTCCATTAGTTTTGAAGCCTATTAGAAAATGACCAATGAAGTTTTTCGCATATATATTATTTATTTTCACATTAGTTGGCTGTGCCAATGAAGTAGCTATCTTACAAGAAAACGATGCTCCCTACAACAATGTGATCGAGCAAAAAATAGTAGACTTTGACGGTTTCAAAAAGGCAGTCATCCAGAATGACAATGTATTGTATGTTGTTAACTTTTGGGCCACTTGGTGCGTGCCTTGCGTGGAAGAATTACCACATTTCATTGAATTAAATGAACAGTTTAAAAAAGAAAAGTTCAATATGACCTTTGTAACTTTGGACGGAGCCAAGGATTTTGAAAATCGTGTTTTACCTTTTGCTGAAGAATACAAAATGGATGCAGACCTCTTACTACTAAACGATGTGAAAAACATGAACAAATGGATCAAAGAGGTAAACCTTAACTGGTCTGGAGCAATTCCTGCCACCGTGTTTTACAAAAATGGAAAGCAACTTTATTTTAAAGAAGGACAATTGTCCAAAACTGAATTAGAAACATTAATCAAAAAACACCTATAAATGAAAAAGTTACAATTATTAACACTAGCAGCACTATCTGCATTTGTAATGTCATGCGGAACTGAGGAAACAAAGGATGCTGACAAGAAAACGAAAGAACCGGAAACTGAAACAATTGTCAAAGATGAAACCACAGACGATATGAAACCAACCGGATACAAAATTGGTGATACGGCAACAGACTTCAACTTAATGAACGTTGATGGTAATATGGTTTCTTTAGCCAATTATCCTGATGCAAAAGGTTTTATTGTGATTTTCACTTGTAATCATTGTCCTTTTTCTATTGCCTATGAAGACCGAATCAATGACCTTGACTCCATTTATAAACCTCTGGGCTATCCTGTAATAGCGATTAACCCAAATGACCCTGAAGTAAATGCAGATGACAGCTATGAATTAATGAAAGTAAGAGCGACAGAAAAGAACTTTAGTTTCCCTTACTTATTTGATGAAGGGCAATTAATCTATCCTCAGTATGGCGCTACCAAAACACCACATGTTTTTGTACTTGACAAAGGTGAAGGAAGATTAGTTGTAAGATACATTGGAGCAATAGATAACAATCATGAAGATCCAAATGATGTAACAGAAAAATACGTTGAAGCAGCAGTCAATTCTTTACTGGCAGGAGAACCAATCCAAACAGAAAGCACGGTTGCGATAGGCTGTGGCATTAAAGCAAAAAAATAACCATTAAATAATCTCACTAAAAGAAAAAAGGCAAATAATTAATTACTTGCCTTTTGCTTTTTATTCTTTTTTTCATCCTTCTTCAGGATCTTTTCAAAGTCCTCTAGTAAATCCTCTTTAAACATTCGCTGTACCGCATGTTCGATATTAAAATACATATTCAAATTTCCCTGTTCTTCATTGATTACTTCCAAAATATCCAAGAAGTTTCCATATTCATCTTCGCCAGAGCCCGTATTACCAATATTTAAACCAAAGATAAATCTGATTAAAATCTGACCATCCATAGGACTTAAAACAAAAATAGGATATTGAATCGTACCATCTCCGCTTGATAGCACCGCATCTAGTGTACTTACAAATTGAAATTTAGCCTTCTTTTCTTCAACAACATCCTCTATTTTATCCAAAATATACGCGCGTTCCAGTAAGGCTGTGAAATTAATTGGATGGATGGACAATACACTGTCACACAGGGCTAAACCCTTCTTAAATTCCGAATTTTGAGAATGTGTCAGAATTCTTCTTTCTACATGAACTAATTCATATGGGTAATAATCATCCTGCTTAGTCTCCCCTATCATCAACGCCAATACTTCTAAATTGGTCATTGTTGTATCTACAGATTGAAATTTCTCCAAAAGCAAGTCATAATTCAACTCACTTCTTTTCTTCTGCGTAAGTTCTGCAATACTATCAAAATGTTGATGATAATTAAAAACAAATTGGGCGTTTGCAACAAAGCAAACACCCAATAATAATTGTATCGTAATTAGAATTTTCAAATTAGTTTGACAAAATTTCAAATTCCGTACGTCTATTTTGCTGACGACCATCTGCATTGTCATTGGTTGCCACCGGTCTTGAAGATCCATAACCTTTAGATTGCAATCTCGAAGCCGCAATTCCTTTACTTGTCAGATACGTAACAACTGCTGCTGCTCTATCTTTAGACAGTTTTGCATTCATACTTTCGCTTCCCACATTATCAGTGTGACCTGAAATCTCGATTACCAATCCTGGCACATCTTTCATCAATTTCACTAATCGATCAAGTTCTGAATTACTTTCAGACTTTAATGTTGATTGACCACTTGCAAAGAAGATATTTCTAAGCGCAATTTTACTCCCTTTTTTGATATTCTTCAATTCAATTGTCTTATTGATCATATTAAACCCAGTAGGTTCCATTACATCAAAGTTTTCTGAATGAAAAAGATACCCGGGAGCTTTAACTGCAATACCATAGTTTTTTCCTGCTTCTAAAGATAAAAGAAACTTTCCACTGGCGCTATTGGTAGTAAATGATTCAATAACTTTTCCAGAAGAGTTATCGGTTAATTCAATTGTTGCTTCCACCGCCTTTCTTGAAATAGCGTCTATAGTCATTCCTTTGAAAACTGTCAATGCCGTCTTATCAACTGTCACTGCTTTTTCAATTTGAACCTCTTGAATAGGATTAGCAATACTTGCTAATAAATAATCTTCTGTACTCGATTGTAATTCCTTAGGATCTCCCCAAAACGTCACTTTATAGATGTCCAAACCTCCTTGTCCACCTTCTCTGTTAGATGCTATGTATGCATATTTACCACTTGCTGTAACCGCAAAGAAATAATCATCATATGGAGTATTAATAGGATACCCTAAGTTTACAGGCTCTTGCCATTGTCCCTGTCTGTACTTTGACATGAAAATATCATACCCTCCCATAGAATTATGACCTTCACTACAGAAATACATCACGTCACCTCTTGGATGAATATAAACAGAACCTTCGTTAAACTTAGTATTCACATCAATTCCCACGGACTGTGCAGCTCCGAATTCTGTTTTACTATTATTCATTTTCTGGCAGTAGTAAATTTCATCTCCTTTACTATTTTCTCCTGTTGCTTTCTTACTAGTAACAAAATATAGTCTTCTACTATTCTTATAATAACTTGCATAAGTTTGATCGTGAATAGTATTCAAACCTCTGTGTAAAGCTTCAGGCTTAGACCATTTAGTACCTTTTAATTCAGATTCGTAGACATTATAGTCAGTTGCTTCTTTTTTGAAAGTCAATAATTTTGTTCCATCATAAGAAAGCATTGAAGCAGTTTCGTCAAATTCTGTACTCAATGGAGAACCAGCGTTTATAGGCTTTGACCATTTTCCATCTTTAATTTCTGAAGTGTAAATGTCACCGTCATAAACTCCTACTTCATTTGGTTGGTGACTATTTTTTCTTCTAGATGTAATCATCATTGTTGTCCCATCCGTAGTGATACATGGAGAATAATCATCTTCAGGTGAATTCACTGATTTAACATTGTCAATCCAAACTCTTTCAGGTTTAGCCATCATCTCTTTACCATACCCACATTCTTTCAACCTTTTCTTCAGCATTCTACCTAAACTTTCAATTTGCTTAGATTTTGAACTTGCCTCAAATTGTTTGTAATATTTTGTTGCTCCAG
>CAJYBK010000189.1 GCA_913064955.1 uncultured Flavobacteriales bacterium | reverse complement strand
TTATAATATGCAGGAAATGATACTGAACCTGTGCTTGTAGCTACTGGTGCAGTACTTTTTATTCTAACCTTATAAGTTTCTCCAGCTGTGGTTGTCGGCAATGAAAAGCCTAAAGTTGCTGGTGATGTAGTTACTGCTCCTTGAGCAGATGTGTAAACGGTTGTTGCATTTGAAAAACTACCAGATTCATCAGATAATTCAATAATGAATTGGTTTGAGGCATTTAAATTTGATTCTGGTGATACAGGTGTTGGAGAAGTAACTTTTTATGCAAATGCCGGAACTAATCAGGACTCGATCACAATTGGCTTTAAAACTATAGAACCTGTTCCTGGAGCAGAACTTCGCTTTGTGAGAATTGTTGCTATAAACGAAAAGGATGGTAGTGAATTAGAATTATTATATCCGGGTAAGTTCCCTATTACAGTAGATCAAAATTCAGTCACTAAATACGGTGTTTGGGAAGGTCAATTATGGGATGGAACCCCAACTGTATCCGGTGAAATTATTGTGGTTAATGATTTGACATGGTATCCTGAAGACGGCAAAAAAATAGTTGTTGAAGAAGACGATCAAACTTTCACGTTTTCTTATTCCACTGAAAAATATGATGGTGTTGGATTAATCTGGTATATCATTGGTGGAGCACTGTTTGGAATATTGATACTTGGAGTTTATGTATATAAGACCGAGTACATGGATAAATAAAAGAAGAGGTAAAGAACATGGCGTTAGAATTATTTGGAATGACAGGAACTAAATTGTACATAGCAATAATCGCTATGCTGGTCGTATTAAGTGGTGCGATGTATGTAGTTTTGGACTTAGGTGGAGAGCCATATACACTCTCTGGAGAAGATGACGATACGTTCTCTGTTGATTATGTTAATGAAGGGGAAAGTTACGTATCATTCACCTCAGACCCAATAGGAGCGACGTTAGAAATTAACGATAAAACTTATATCACACCTACTGGTAATATAGAACTTGATTCGGGTTCTTATTCGTATGTGGTTACTTTAGACAATTATGTAACCAAAATGGGTGACATAAATGTAGAAGATGAGAAGTCTAAAACTCTTAATGTTGTACTTGAAAGTATTCCATTAGAGTTAATAGAAACTCCAACACCCGAACCTACAGAAACTTCAACAGGCACAGCTACAGGTACTCCAACACCAACTGGCACAGAGACTTATGATATACCATTCGGTGCGGTTAATATGAGATTTGTAGCAGGCACGGCGTTCCAGGGAGTAGATACTGCTGGCGCTGTTGATGAAGCACGATGGCTTTCTTTTGCAGGTAAGACTCTTTATTTAAGGGATAAAAATGTAATTGAGTTTTCACAAACTTCTGGATATCCAAACGGTGTGGGAGACACACTAATAGAATATGAAGATGAAGTTTCAACTTCTTTTATGGAATTCGAACATCTTCAAACTTATGGTAGCCGAATAGATTGGAAACTAACGTATACCGGAAACGAAGATAATGGTTTTGTTTCAATTGCTAACATACTTGCTGGATCAATAGAAGCCCCTGATCAAGCAGGCCCAATGACTGTGAAAATTAATGTTGTTCCAAAAAGCTATGGATTCTGGTTTGATGTCCAAAAGAAAGATGACTCTGGCCCTGTAATTGTAGGTAACAAAGCAGAACCAGTAGGAATTTATGCAAGTTCATGGGCTTTAGCCTCCTGGCATGGTTTCACCGATCCTGTTATATATATGGCTGTTTCCGGTGCTCAGGGAGAAGCACCAACAGTACACGAAATTCATGGCTGGGCATTTTGGGAGACCTATACAGTAGATTCAGGAGGTAATTGGGTAGGCGGAGAAGCTACTACAAGAGTTATTATACGTGCAAATGATGCTCACGACTTCGATAGAATAGGAGAAGATAAAGTACTGTACATTAGAATGTACGACTTGGTGAGAGCAGATGCAGGAGATGACCCAGACTCAACGTATAGTGAATATAAACTCACTTACGATGTCGATCTTGGAAACGTCGATAATATAAGAGTGACAAAAATAGATTAAATACAAAGATTTAGGTGGGGAATATTTCTCGCCTTTCTCTTTTAAGAAACTATGATAAATGTTCAGGTGAGGAATTACAAATGAGTTGGAATGGAATAAGGTATTCTGGAAGGAATATAGAAGAGGCCAAGGAAAAAGCAAGGCTTGATAATGAACGACTTGAAAGAGAGGGTTCTGATGCAAGAATTCTTATAAGTACAATGAAGTGGAACAGAAGTGTGGGACGAAGAGGCCCAAAAGGAACACGGTATTACACCGCTGATCATATAGGCAATTTAGAGCAATAATTTACTGATAATTATTGAATTTTCCCTGCCTCTTCTTTTCTTTTTTTTTATATGTTTGCTACATTACGTAGTAATTTGATGGTGTTTTCATTTTCATCTTTATGTATAGTACAAAAAATACCGAATTCTGTGAAATCATTGTTATCGTTCATTTCAAGCATTTTTCTACAAATTGTGTTTTCAGTTGACTTATCTCGGTGCTGTTCGTGAATTTCAAAAGGCATCAATGTTAAAGTATCATCTTCTTGATACCATCTTACAACTTCTTTCATGATATTATGCTTTATGAAATCACTTCCATATTTCACGTAAATATTTCGCATTAATGCATTTTCAAGTGATTGTCTGTGCTCTTTTTTAATGTAAAACTCTTTTCTGCCTTCGTTAAATTTAAGTTCCCATGAACTGTTATTGAAGATATTTAATTCATTAATTTGAGAGATTGCTTTAACAATATCTTCTCTTTTTATATTTTTATTAAAATTTGCTATGTCCCTAACACTTATTTTCTTTTTCTTGATAATGAATGCGGTTTTTAATGTTCTAAGAATCATTTCTAACTCTACAACATTAATTTCTTCTTTTATCTTAGGTTTTGGGGTGCTTGTTAATGTAAACTTGAAAGCACCGTCTATCAATTCCTCACATATAACGTGAAGCCCAAAATCATTGAATTTTCTAAAAGCGTTTATAGAACCCATGAAATATCCGTTTCTCCAGTCTTCATCTCCATGTCCAATTTGCAAATTTACATTTAACGAAGTCCAGACCACATCACTTGTGATCTCTTTCTCGTAAAATAACATATTTGTAATTCCCATTTGAAGATCGACATCGAAACCAACTGTTTTAGGCACTAATTCCGCATCATTCAACCAGAAAACAATATCTTCAATAATATCCTCTTCCCACCAACGAAGCTTTATTACCTTTGGAGGTGTGATCATACTCTGTTGACCTTCAATGACTTTAATGACCTCCCCGGCATAAATTTTATATTTGATATTTCTAACACCTCCCCACTTAATCATTTCCCACACGTCTCTATCTCTCCATCCAATACATATCAGTATACTTCTTTCTGTTCCCCACGCATCTTTAGCTCTACTTCCTGCCTGCCAGCAGTCCTGATTAGTTTTCTCTTTTTGTATCGCATCTGCATATAGTTCGAAATACTCTGTTAGGTGTTCAGGTATATCTTCGTGCCTGTAGACATATTCATCTCTATATGGATTTTTTTCTTTAGAATTCCACTCTTCTACAAGTTGCTTAAACTCTTCTACAGTTATCCCTTTATTTTCTGCCAGCTTCTTAAGCTCTTTATCGTCAAAAACATTCCAGTTTACTCTCTGCATGTATGCTATGTGTTTGAACGAGCCCTTGGGTTTACTTGCCTTCCCTAACATTATTTGTACTCGTCTATCGCATCTTACACCTCTTGACATAATGCTATTGTAATAAGTGAATTGAATTGCCATTTTATTGTCTATTTCATGATCACAAATTCGATAATTTAACTTTTTAAATTCGGTCATTAAATCTTCATGTATTTTTTTATTTGGTGACCACACCACTACGTCATTCCAACCTACCATGTCCGCAACGTACCTTATCTTATGTATAATTTCATCACGATAATCATCATCCCTGAACCATTTCCACACCGAGAACATTTGTTTATTATGCGCATCCTGAGCTATCAATAATTGTGAATTGGTTTTTGCGGGATCACCAAAGAAAACGTCAACCACTTTCTTCTTTTTTATCATATCGAACGAATAAGCGGGCATTGTTGCATCAGTTAAAATAGTCACTTGATTCATTTTAAAGCGTTGTTCCAGGGCTTCTATCAATTCGTCTGTAGTTTCAACTATTTGTAATTCCTCTATGTGAACATCATCAATTCCGTCAAAATCAATACTTTTTGATTTTTTAATAACATACTTTGAGAACGACATAACTTCGATTAATTGTGACATTAGAATCATTAAATCAGAATTCTTTTCGGTGATTAAATCCTCAAAACACTCATAAAGCTCTCCGAACTTTTCTCTCACTGCTTCATGTTTCAATATTGATTTATAAGTAACATTTCCATTTTTTTCATATTTGACAGCAATGTATTCTTCTGCTAAACTATTGCTTAGAAATCTCGGGTATTCTTTTATGTCGAATGCGGCTTTCACTGTTTTCTCTGCCCATGGTTCTACATAATTTTCTATTAAATCGAGTATAGTATTTTTTGTTACTTCGTCTTCTATATCTTTTGCATAAAGCTTCAGCACTTTAATACGCTCATAAATTGTTTTTACACTGCTACTCGTTTCTGTGCTTTTGGTTTCTTTTATAGTTATACCGTTCGTTGTTTTACTCAGATAGTGACCTAATTCGTCAAAAATTACGACATCTACGTCGGAAATTAAATCATTGAAAAACTCTCCTCTCTGTCCTACCCCGAGGGTCAGAAGTTTGTCGTAGGTTATAGCGATTATATCCGGCTTATAGTCATTTTTAAACATTCTCTTTTCATTCATCATAGTTTTTATAGTACAAGTGGTGGGTGTGGCTTTTGGAAGGTAAATCTCATTTTCGAATGTTTCTATGTGCTGACATTCACCGCATCTGCCTGCTGTAATCATTGGCAACACATCGAAATTTGGATTGTTCATTAATTTTTCTACTACAATACTACACCCATCTCGATTAGAAGGTATTTGACGAACTTTTTTCGAGTCGTCTCCGGTGATTTTCACGTATAAATCCATTATCTGAGTAATTGTTTCATAGAGAATTTTGTTAGTTGGCTCAACGATTAAAATTGTTTTATCTCTCATAAGTCCGGCAAGTACACTGTTAGTAGTATATCCTGCACGAGTGGTTTTTACAACATTCCAAGCATATTCTTTATGATTCTCAGCATATTTAAGGATTTTAAGAGCCTTTACAATATGCTTTAAGTACACTTGATTTTTTGAGATTTGATAATATCTGTAAATAGAATCCTGTCTAAGATCAATAGGAATTAATGATGTTAAATCATCAAACTGCTGAATATATAAATTACTTTCTTCATCATCAAGTTCAAATATGCTGAACCACATCCTCGATAGATAGTTTTTGTTTTTAAGGTGTGTCTTTTAATTTCTCTTGGTTATCTATCGAAAATATTATTTTATGGTTATTAAATATTTAATTAAAATTGCATTGGTTTTATTTTTTCTTTTTTAGCACATGTCAATATACCCTAATAGTTAAAAGTATATCGATTTGAAACAATCACTTTTATTTCTACAAATGAGAAAGTTTATATATGTTGAAAACATTGTTGTTTCTATAAAGACAGCGATTTTAAATTGAGGTGAAATTAAGATGGAATTAACCCCACTCGGAGATGCAATCGGATTAACCCCCACGTATCGAAAATACGGCGATGATAAAGTCTATACAGTATGGAGAGAAAAAGGCGGTAAAGTGCGAAGACGGCTCACAGGAGTACGAAATTATACTGACGCTAATGCGCCGAAAAGTTCAGATAGAAGTACAGGCTTTGTAAATACAACTGATAGACCCCCAGGCACGAAAGGTAAAGTGCAACACCACAGGAAAAAGAAAGGCGGAATGCTGGAAGACCTGATCTAATCAGGTAATAGGAATACAACGTTATGAAACATGAAAGAGCGTTATGTACCATCCAGGTAGAGTTAGTTCAGGGAAAGGATATTCGACCATTATCCGAAGATCATTTCTCTGAATTATTATACGTAACTGATATGGATAAATACCAACTTAAGAAGCAAATCTTTGATGTGACCATTTTTGATGATGATACCTCTAACTTGAAAAATGGTATTTATTACATGAAAGATGTGTGGACATCTGTTCTCTTATCCAATGCTGAACTTATTAATTTCCATAATAAATACGGAAATAACCCAACAAGAGCGGAAAAAAAGGAATTAAGAATACCTGTCGTTCTATTAAAGTTCGATGTTATGAATGGAACTTTGTTCATGGGTGAAGGTAATGATTATAACAATAAAATCGAAATTAGTTCACAAGTGCTAATTGACAATCAAGAATGAAATTTTAGGAACTAACTATGTCTAATAAAAAAGGATATCCCGAAAACCCAGGCCCGGAAGGCGTAGCTATTAAACACCAGAAAGCTGCTCTGGAAGCAGTCAACAGAAAGAAAGCTGCAGGGATTTCTAATGCAGAAATAAAACCCACACCTGCTACATTATTCGTTTATGAGAATGTGGAAGATGT
>CAJYBK010000188.1 GCA_913064955.1 uncultured Flavobacteriales bacterium | reverse complement strand
AATATTATGAAAGAAGTTTGGAACTTAAATATGAAATTTCCGATAAAAAAGGAATCGCTCATTGTTATCTTAATATAGGGGTTATATTTCATACGCAAGGTGAGTTTATAAACGCTTTGAACTATTACTTTAAGTGTTTAAAAATAAGAGAGGAACTAGGTGATAAAGCTGGTATTGCGGGTACTTATAATAATATTGGTGCAATTTATCATTATCAAGATGACTATACAACTGCGGCTACATTCTACAATAAAAGTTTAGAACTTGCGCTTGAGGCAGACAAAAGCAGTAAAATATCTCATGCTTATAATAATTTAGGTAATGTACTGTTTGAAAAAGGTGATTCAGCTTTAAAGGCATATAATAAAGAATTGGCTGATATAAATTATGATGCTTCTTTAGCATACTATAAGAAAACTTTAGCTATTGAAGTGGAGACTAATAGTCTTACAGGAATTGGAAAGTGTTATAACAATCTTGGTACAGTTTATTATAAAAAGGAAATGTTAGACACCGCTTTAATGTACTTTACTAAAAGTGCCGAAATCAAAAAAAATCTTGGAGAATTAAAAGGTTACTCATCAGCGATGTCAAATATAGGTAAGGTATATAGTAAACGGGGTGATTATAAAAATGCAGTAAAATATGGTCTTGTCGCTCTTGAGAATGCTGAAAAAATCAAAGGAATAATTGAAATAAACAGTTCTTATGACTTATTGTATGAATCTTATAAGGGAGTAGGAGATTATAAAAACGCGCTTTTAATGCATGAGTTGTTTCTGTCAACAAAAGATAGCATTTCAGGAAAAGAAAATATTTCAAAGACTACTCAGCAACAATTTCAATATGAATATGCTAAAAAATTTACGGCTGACAGTGTTAAGCAGGTAGAAGAGATTAAATTAAAAAATGTAGAACTTAAATTTAAAGACGCTGAATCTAAAAATCAACAGTTGGAAATAAAGGCGCAAAAATCAAATCAGATTTATTTATTGATTGGATTATCTCTGTTGGCGTTATTTGGCTTGTTTGTATTTAATAGGCTTAAAGTTACGCAAAAGCAAAAGGAAATAATTACCACACAGCAGCAAGAAACTGAAATTCAAAAAAAGCAAATCGAAAATCAACATTTTCAGTTGGAAGAAACACATAAGGAGATTAATGATAGTATTAAGTACGCTGAAAGATTGCAGTTAGCTATCCTACCAAGAAAAGAAATTTTGAATGAAAATTTAGGGGACGGCTTTGTTTTATATGAACCGAAAGATGTGGTAAGTGGCGATTTTTATTGGATGCAAAAAATAAAAGGAGCTGTTTTGTTTGCTGCGTCTGATTGCACAGGTCACGGAGTTCCAGGAGCCCTAGTTAGTGTTGTCTGTAGTAATGCCTTGAATAGAAGTGTTAAAGAGTTCGACTTTCTTGAACCAAAGGATATATTAAACAAAACAAGAGAATTAGTAATTGAAACTTTTGCAAAAAGCGGAAAAGATGTAAAGGATGGGATGGATATTGCCCTATGTTCTTTATGGAAAGATAAATATGATAATAAAAAACTAACATTCTCAGGAGCAAATAATCCATTGTGGATAGCACGAAAAACGAAATTATTAACTGATTCACAAAAACAAGATAAAAGAACATATATAAGTTCTGAAATTTCAATTATTGAATTTAAAGGGAACAAGCAGCCAATAGGTTTGTATGATGAAATGACCGAATTTAATCAAGTAGAAGTTTCTTTATTTGAAGGTGATCAAATCTATATTTTCACTGACGGTTATGCAGATCAATTTGGAGGAGATAAAGGGAAGAAAATGATGTATAAACCTTTTAAGAAATTGTTATTGGAATTAAATCATTTACAAATGGACCAGCAACATGAAAAGTTACTTAGTTTTTTTGAGAATTGGAAAGGAGATAATGAACAAGTAGATGACGTTTGTATAATTGGAGTAAGGGTTTAAGTTTAAATAATCCTCCTTATTAGTCTTAGTTTGTGGGTGTATTTTTTTAATTCTACATCAAAAATCCCTTGACTATCCAATAGGTCTATTTTTACACGACCAGAAGCATGGATTATTTTACCGGGTTCAGTTACAATTCCCACATGTGTTATTCTACCTTCATCATTATCAAAAAATGCCAAATCTCCTGGTTCTGAAGTTTCAACAAAAGGTACATCAAATCCTTCCTCCGCTTGCTGATACGCATCTCTTGGTAGTTTAAATCCACATAATTTGTAAACTATCTGAGCAAAACCAGAGCAATCAATACCAAAAGGAGATCTTCCACCCCATAAGTAAGGAGTGTTTAAATACATCATGGCATAGTCCATCAACTTACCTGAGTGCTTAGTATTTGGTATCCCTGAAAAATTAGCTTTCTCGTCACGAATTGTAATTATACTTTGACTTAAAAAGGGGAGTGTAGCACCCAATGTAATGTTTCTGTTTTCATTTTGGTAGTTCACAGTGCCAGTCAATCCTCCACAAAGAGGAAACTCATTTATTTTCAATTCGTCAAATTCTTTTGAGTTGATTTCTGTAAATTGTTTTCTGCAAATCCATCCTTCGTAATCATCAAAAGCATTTTTTACCTTGACCCATTTTTCTTCTTCTTCAATGACGGCATAGTGCTCACCAAACAGTAGTTGGCTAATGATTTCTGCTTTATCTGAAGGTTCTGCTCTGAATGGGATGATAGAAAGTGTGGCAATACCGTATGACATAAGATTGGTTTAGAGTTTAAACAAACATACAGTCTAATTCAGTGCTAATTTCGTTTGTAACTTCTATTTTTTCACTAAAGATTGTTATTAGACTTTTAAAACCCAATTCCTACATGTATACCAAGGCTTAGGTGTATATCTTCTGGATCATATGCTATTTCTGCCGCAGGTCCAAAATGAAAATTACCAATTTCAAATTCGTAAGACGCCTCTAAATGAGCAGCAAAGTTAAGTTCGTCTTTGTGATCTCCTTCAAAAGTTACACCTGGTGCAAGGTTCACAGTAAGTCGGTCTACAGGGCTGTATGATGCTACTATTCCTATAGTTGTGTGTCTATGTTCGGCAAATATATGTTCATAGCCAAGTCCAAATCCAAATCTGGTGTTTGTTATGGCTCGTGTGAGATGAAAATGAAGCCCATAGGCAAATTCTTTTTCACCTATAAAATACACTGGTGCATTTGATATGCCTAGTTCGTACTTGTTATCTCCGGGAGTAACAGAGTTTTGACCAAAGAGAGGAGTGGACGAGAAAGTGACGATTGATATTAAAAGAATCAGTGTGAATATTCGTTTCATGATATGATTTGTATAGCTTATATTTGCAATGCTGTTGCAAAAGTATAAAAGATTCGCAACATTGTTGCATCTTTAGAATGGAAAATTTTTTACGAAATAAAAAAATACGTGTGACGCCATTTAGGATGGAGGTACTTGGTGTGTTCAAGTCATTTGAAAATGCTATAGATTTAAGTCAATTGGAGCAGCAATTAGTTGATTTTGATAGAATTACATTGTATAGAACCTTAAAAACATTTCAAGAAAAAGGTTTGATTCACGAAATTGTAATGACTGGCGAAATTAAGAAGTACGCACTTTGCGAAGACGGTTGCGGAGATGCAGACCATCAACATCAGCATAATCATTTGCATTTCTACTGCAAAGGTTGTCAGGAAATTTATTGTATAGATTTAAAAGAATATCCTGAAATAAGACTACCTAAGTTCCAAATAGATAATATAGAGTTACAGGCAGAAGGACTATGTGACAAATGTAGTAACTGTTAGAATAAATCTTGTCATCTTCTTTAATTTGGTTCATCTTAACTTATTATAACTAAGTTTCTATAACTTTGAGATATAATTAAATCCAAATATTTGAATTTTTTAGCACATATTTATCTTTCAGGAAACAATCATGAATTAATGATTGGCAATTTCATTGCTGATATGCTTCGTGGTAAGCAAATCTACGAATACGAAAAAGGTATTTTAGACGGTATTACACTGCATAAATTGATAGATGAATATACAGACGATCACGATATTGTTAAAGAGTGTGTCGAGATCATTAGACCTTCTCAAGGAAGATACGCTACTGTAGTTGTAGACATTATGTTTGATCATTTCTTAGCTAAAAACTGGGATGATTACCATGTTGAATCTTTGGATGCTTATGCAAATTATGTTTATCAAACGATGGAAAGTAATTACGCTATTCTTCCAGACAAGTTTCAATTGATGTTGCCAAAAATGAAGTCTGAAAATTGGTTATCTCAATATCAATACATGGAAGGAATGCAAAAAGCTTTTGAAGGAATGTCTAGAAGAACAAGTTTTAAATCCAATATGGCTGTTGCAGCGGATGATTTGCAGGAGAATTATGATGAACTGGAAGATAGGTTTAAGTTTTTTTTCAATGATGTGATTACCTTGGTAGAAGAAAACGGAGTTAAAATCATAAAATAGATTGAATCTAAGATTATTACATATAATTTGTTACTGCTTTTTGGCGAGTGTTTTATGGTCTCAAGACACGATAACTATAAACGGCAAGGGCGAATTTTTAAATAAATCAATTGCCAATCAGTTTTCCGTTTATGATTCAGGAGAAGAGTTAGTTGATATTGAGGATATTCTAAATGCAAAAGACTTAACATTTTTAAAAATAAAAGGCTCCTTAGCAAATTTCGATTTTACTACTTCTAATTATTGGATTCATTTTGTATTAGTAAACGATGATGTTAAATCTCGTGAATTGATTCTAGAAACGGCACGTCCAATTACCAATGTGGTCAATCTTTATGAGATAGCCAACAAGGGAAATGAAATTGTTATTAATAAATCTGGTGATGGCATTGATTTCAGTGAGAAGCAAATCAAGAAGAATAAGTCTTTGTTTAAGGTTTATCTTGCTTCCAATCAAACTAAGGAGTTTTGGTTGCACCTAAGCAGTGACGGAGAGGTAATTACTTTACCAATGGTGTTTTGGGATAAAGATGCATTTGAAAGTATTAGCCAGCAAAATCAATTTTTTTCAGGGATATTTTATGGCGTATTTATTTTTGTAATTATCATTTATTTAACCTTCTTTTTGCTGTTAAAAGAAATGTCATTTTTATTGTATGTAATTTATGTATTCTTCTCAGGTTTCATGAATTTTTGCCTAGATGGATATGGACATCAATATGTGTTTACGGGCGGAGGATATTGGACGCAACATAGTGTCTTGCTTATGGCTGGATTAACCGTTGTTTTTGTAGTTCAGTATGCTGCTACTTATTTGCGACTAAAGTCATTTAGTAAAAAACTATACTTGGTTGCTCAGTCTCTAAGCGTAATTGTGTTGTTGGCAACAATTCTATCATTGATACCTGGTAAATTGTATGAAATTGGCTATCCGCTTATTAATGGGTTTAGTTTGATTGCGACTATTTTCATTGTGTATGCTGCTGTAATAGCAAGAATAAGAAAGCAGTATGTGAATCTACTTTTCTTGGTAGGTATGATTATTCTAATAGCAGGAGCAGTGGTGTTTATATTGGGGAATTTCGGAGTGATTAATGCTCCTAATATTACACAAGTAGCTCTAAAAGTCGCAACAATGATTGAAATCATTTGTCTTTCTATAGTGATGGCGGGAAGGTATAAATTGCTTCAAATAGAAAAAGAAGAAGCACAAGCTCAATTGCTGACAGAACTAGAAGGAATTAATGAGAAACTAGAAATCCAAGTCAAAGAAAGAACTAAAGAGATTGAACTGAAAAACACGGAATTAGAACATAAAAATAATGACATTTTAGGTAGAATTAAGTATGCAGAGCGGATACAAAGGGCGCTTCTGCCTAGCGATGAAAATTTTAATAAGTTATTGCCAGATTCATTTATTCTATTCAAGCCACGCGACATTGTAAGTGGTGATTTTTATTGGATTGAGTCAATCCATACTAACGATGGTGATCAAGTTGTGGTGTATGCGACTGCAGATTGCACAGGTCATGGTGTGCCAGGGGCGTTTGTAAGTATTGTAAGTAGTAATTTACTTAATACATCTAGAACAAGTAGAGAAGTGAATACACCCTCAGAGGCTTTAGATTTCTTGAATAAAGAAATAAACCAGACATTTAATTCTCAATTTAATAAGGAAAAAATACGTGATGGAATGGACGTGGTGCTTTGTTCTTTGAAAGTTGGAACTAGAGAAATGAATTTTGCAGGTGCGAAAAATCCTTTGTATATTGTAAGGAACAATGAATTGATAGAAGTGAAAGGAGATAAACAACCTGTCGGGTTTATAGATAACAAAGAACATGTACCTTTTACCAATCATCGAATTGAACTTGAAAAGAATGATGTAATTTATACCTTTACAGATGGATTTCCGGATCAGTTTGGAGGTCCGAAAGGCAAAAAGTTTATGTATAAACAGTTCAAAGAGTTATTGATGACCATAGCAAGTCTTCCAATGGAAGAGCAGAAAGTAGTTTTAGATAACAAATTTTTGGAATGGCAAGGTGGTTTGGAACAAGTAGATGATGTTTTAGTAATTGGAGTAAGAATTAATTAATGCAAATGAGAGTAATTGTTTTGATCGTATTTCTTGTATTCGGAGTGATTTCCGGAATGGCAAGCAACAGTTTTAAAGATTCTGTATC
>CAJYBK010000187.1 GCA_913064955.1 uncultured Flavobacteriales bacterium | reverse complement strand
ACTGTCAATTGTAACTTGACGCAATGTTCTGAACTCTGGATTCATTGTAGTAGTCCACAATTGCTCTGCATTCATCTCTCCAAGACCTTTATATCTCTGGATACCAACACTTGACTCACTACCGTTTCCTTTTAATTCATCAACGTACTTCTCTCTCTCCTTTTCACTCCATGCATAATGAGAATTCTTACCTTTTTTAACCAAGTATAACGGAGGTGTAGCGATATATAAATAACCATTCTCTATCAATTCCTTCATGAATCTAAAGAAGAACGTCATGATTAATGTTTGGATGTGACTTCCATCAACATCGGCATCACACATAATAATCACTTTATGGTATCTTAATTTCTCAAGATTTAGAGCATTTGGATCTTCCTCAGTTCCAACTCTTACTCCTAAGGCAGTATATATGTTTTTAATCTCTTCATTATCGAAGATTTTATGACGCATCGCCTTCTCAACGTTAAGAATCTTACCTCTCAAAGGCATGATTGCCTGAAAGTGTCTATCACGACCTTGCTTAGCAGTACCACCTGCAGAATCTCCCTCCACTAGGTATATTTCACTAACTGCAGGATCTTTGGAAGCACAATCGGCAAGTTTCCCTGGCAAACCAGCACCACCCATTGGGCTTTTACGCTGAACCATTTCCCTTGCTTTCTTAGCTGCATGTCTTGCTTGCGCTGCTAGAATTACTTTCTCAACAATCCTTTTAGCATCTGCTGGATTCTCTTCTAAGTAGTCGTTAAGCATCTCACTAACCGCTTGAGATACAGGTGCAGTTACTTCTCTATTCCCTAATTTTGTTTTGGTTTGACCTTCAAATTGAGGTTCCGACACTTTTACAGAAACAATCGCTGTCAACCCTTCACGGAAATCATCACCAGCAATTTCAAATTTAAGTTTATCAAGCATTCCAGAAGTCTCTGCATACTTCTTCAAAGTATTTGTCAATCCTCTTCTAAATCCAGAAAGGTGAGTTCCACCTTCATGCGTGCTAATGTTATTTACATAAGAATGCACATTTTCTGAATACGAAGTGTTATAAATCATAGCAACTTCCACCGGAATACCAGATTTTTCACTCTCCATGCTAATCACACTAGACAAGATTTGCTCTCTGTTTCCGTCCAAGAACTCCACAAACTCAGAAAGACCTCTTTCCGATTTAAATATTTCTTCTTGAAAAGTTCCATCTTCTAATGGTTCTCTTTCATCGCGCATTACTATAGTAATACCCTTATTCAAGAAAGAAAGTTCCCTCATTCTTGAAGACAAAGTATCATAACTAAATGTACGTTCTTCAAAAATTTGATCATCTGGATAAAACTCAACAATGGTACCTCTATAATCAGAAGTTCCAAGTTCTTTAATTGGCTCAAGAGCTTTTCCTCTAGAATATTCTTGTTCAAAATACTTACCGTCTCTGTGAACCGTAGCAACCAACTTAACAGAAAGTGCATTTACACAGGATACACCTACACCGTGTAATCCACCAGAAACTTTGTATGAATCTTTATCAAATTTTCCTCCTGCACCAATTTTTGTCATTACAACCTCCAGGGCTGAAACACCCTCTTTTTTGTGCATGGTTACAGGAATACCCCTACCATTATCTTTTACTCTAATACCATCGTTAGGTAACATTGTGACTTCAATACGATCACAAAAACCCCCCATGGCTTCATCAATAGAGTTATCTACTACTTCATATACACAATGATGGAGACCTCTCATCCCCACATCTCCAATATACATGGATGGACGCATTCTAACGTGCTCCATTCCCTCTAGGGCCTGGATGCTATCCGCTGAATAACCTTTCTCTTTTTCTTCACTCATTTCTTATCGTTTTCTAAGGATAACAAAGATAACATTCTGCTTTAAATTTATAGGCATTCACCCCTGTCAATAATCCTTATTTTATTAACATTCAACCTCAAAAACTAACAAAACAAATGACAAAAAAAAAGAGACGGTAGTAACCATCTCTTTTTAAATTATTTTTTACTTAATAAAAACTACTTTTCTCCTATGATTTCGTTCAATTCGGCCACTTTTTTCCTTTGGTTTTCCAATTTCACTTTCATGTCATTTATAACCTGAGTTGCTCCTTCAATCTTACCATTATACTCCTCTTCTTTTTCCGGTGTTAAACCACCTTCTTTTTTGATTCCTTCAATCTTGCCTTTAAAATCAACTAATTTCCCTTCAGCTTCTTCAACCTTAGCCTCCCCTTCTTTAATTGATGCCTCAGCCTCTTCCTTATCCTTTTTAGCCTTTTCTTTCGCTTCAGACGCTCTCTGTTGACCAAATTCTTTACCAGTTAAGTCTCCTTTGTCTTTTCCATATCCATTACCATTGTTCGACTTTTCTCCCTGCTCTTTTTTATCCTTCTTCTCTTTTTTCTCACCGTCATCATCTCCATCTTCATCTTCAAACTCATCATCCTCGTCATCGTCATCTTCATCCTTGCCTGTTGAATCTTTCTTAACTTTTTTATCTTTAATAAAATCTGGTTTACCTTTCTCTTTATCCTTTTTCTCTTTTTTTCCTTGGTCGACAACTTCTTCTATCTCACTTTCTAAAACTTCTGTTTTATTTTCCTTTTTACCTTTTAAATCTTTCTTAGATTTTGAATTCCCTTGAGCTGCAATACTTAGTGTAAACACAACAGCCAATAATGTTATAATAATTTTCATAATTTCAATTTTAAAGAGTTAATAATGAATCTAGTTCTTCGTCCATTACTTTAATATCCGACTTGATGGCTTCAGTACTTTGATGAAGTTCTTCTGATTTGTTCTCAATTTCAAGAACTTCTTCCACGTTTACTTCAGGTGCTTTTTCTTCAATAACTTCCTTAACTTCCTCCGAAGCGCAAGAGATCATTACTCCAGTTACTAACACTAGTGTGAATAATTTTTTCATTTTATAATTTTTAAGATGTGTAGGCAAAGTTACCACAACTACTGAACGACAGAAATACTAACGACAACCAGCAATAAAACTATTATAATTAGCTCAGAAATATCGATAAAGAAAACTTGACAGTTACAAAAGCAGTCACTCAAAATGACTCCAAACGTAGTCTATTGTTATTTATATTGAGCTTATCAGTACTCAGTTTTATCAACTTTAGCAGCCCATTTATCAAATACTGGAATAGCATCATCTCTTAATAATCGAACGAATTTTATTCCCCTATCATCAATGTTTTTTTCTAATTCATCATAAATGAACTGATCGTCAAAATCAATCTTAGCTGCATCCTTTTTGGTGCAAGCATAGTAGACCATTTTTGGTCTTACCCAATAGATAGCACCGAAGCACATTGGACAAGGTTCACAAGAAGTATAAATTGTACAATCGTCTAATTGAAATGTTTCTAATTTTTCACAAGCTTTTCGTATTGCCACCACTTCCGCATGAGCCGTTGGATCATTGGTGGAAGTAACCATATTATGACCTTCAGCTATAATTTCGTCATCTTTCACAATAACACATCCAAAAGGACCTCCTGCATTGGAATCCATCCCTTTTTCAGCCATACTTATGGCTCTTTTCATAAAATATTCGTCTCTTTCTGTCATAATCCTATTTTGTGTTCGTAGCGCTAAGATAAGAAAAAGCGCTTCCGGCTTTTTACCCTCTATTATTTTCTATTTAAATTCTTTACTTGGATGACTTGTGCTGCAATACTAACAGCTATCTCTTCTGGAGTTTCACTTTTAATAGGGATTCCAATTGGAGCATAAACCCTATCCAATTCATCTTTTGTAAATCCATCTTTGAGCATTACTTGCCACATGATGTCCAACTTTGCAGTACTCCCTAAAACCCCTAAAAAAGCATAGTTGTTTTTTATTAATTTAGTCAAGACCAATTGGTCATCTGTATATTTATTGGTCATAATGGCAACATAACTTTCGTTGCCTTCCTTGATATAGTCCCCAACTTCTCTGTAATCAATAACTAATTTTTTATGAGCAAAATTATTGCCCTCAAAAGTATTTAAGTTCTTTCTATTGTCAAAAACTATTACATAAAATCCAAGTTTAACGAAAAGCTCTGCCACTGCTACCCCAACATGACCACCCCCTACAATATAAAGCGTCTCTCTATACCCGATATACTCTTCATAAAACCAATCTTCTTCTGAGTTGATTTGAACGTGAAATTGGTCTGTCAACACTTTGGTGGAAAAATTGAATGATTCTGGGTTTAAGTGTAATGTACCTTTCTTTCCATTTTTTATGCATTCGGTTATTAGCTTTATAAGTGGAATGTTTTCACCACCTAAACAATGAAACGCTACTGTCTGTTCTCCTGAACAAATCATTCCAGAACCGTCTTGCACATGTCCTTTGTGAATTTGCTTTTTTATAAATGTAGGTGGCGTTTCTTCCAAGATCAACTGCTGAGCCTCTTCAACTAATGAAAACTCCATTACACCCCCTCCTATAGACCCATAGATAAAACCATCTTGAGCAACAAGCATTTTAAACCCTTTTCTACCCGGAGAACTACCAAAATTTTCGATGACCGTTAGGACATATACTTTTTGACCGTCTTGAAGTTTGGATAATATGTTTTGCCAAAAATTCATTGAAACAAAGATTCACTAAGTGCGTAATAAATAGCCATTAACCCTGAAAATATAGCACTAGCCATAAATCTCCAATTAAGGTGCATTTTGTTTTGGATAATGTAATTCGCAATGAAGGAGATTGGAATATTAACTAAAAAGGACCAACATGCTATGATGAATAAACCTCCATTGATTTGCTCAAAATTCCCTGAGAATAATTTTATAAAAACTAAATGTCTAAATATCCAAATTGGATTAAAATAGGCAATTGCTAATCCTGTTTTGGCCAATGTTTTTTTTAGACCATTAAAACTTGCCGTTTTCTTATCAATCCATTTAAAATAATTTGGAATTTCAAGACTGTAAAGCACCGCCCCTATCAGCATCATTCCCAATAGTCTGAATACAGAAAAGTCATCTAGCAATAATGCAGCGATGGTATCACCGGCACTGTAAATAATAGCACCTTTAATAATATTTTCTTTGGTATAGATCAGTTTGAATTAGATTAAGAATTATAAAAAGATGCCGTTATCATTCATACAATCCCATCAAAACCTTTTCTGGTGTAAATGGAGAATGAAACTTCAGTTTATAATTAGGATTAAAGGCCTTCACCGCTTGCTGAATGGCAAAGTAAGCACCAATACCATACATCAATGGTGGTTCACCTACAGCTTTGGATTTTCTTATTGCTAAATCACTTCCTTCAGTTTCCAATGGAAAAGTTTCAATAGTTTTGGGAGCAGAAAAAATGTCTGGCACCTTATAAGTAGACAAAGCATTAGATAATAACCTTCCATCGTTGTTATAAGCAATTTCCTCCATAGTCATCCAGCCTATTCCTTGCGCTAATGCGCCTTCTACCTGTCCAATGTCAATTCCTATATTCATTGATTTACCAAAATCATGGACAATCTTAACGGAATCAATTTCATAAGTCCCTCGCAAACAATCCACAGTTACTGAAGTAATGGCTGTTCCATATACATGATATGCAAATGGATGCCCTTTCTCCTTGGTCTTATCAAAGTGAATAATTGGAGTAGTGTAATGAGCGTTTTCCGACAATGCAACTCTATGCACCATAGCTTGTACAATAACATCTTCCCATTTAAGTTCAGATTTTTTATCCTTTAGAAATACATGGTCTTCCTTGAATGTTATGTTTTCCTCATTTGCTGAAAGGAGTTTAGCAGCTAAGGCTGTCAATCTTTTTATCAAAGCATTACAGGCCATTTCAACTGCTTTCCCATTTAGATCGGCAGTTGCGCTTGCCGCAGATGGAGAAGTATTGGCAACTCTTGTAGTATTGGTTGTTTCTAGTTTTACTTTAGTTGCAGAAATTCCAAGGATATCTTGTGCTACCTGCAGCATCTTGGTATTAACACTTTGCCCCATTTCAACGGCTCCAGTGGAAACTCCAACACTGCCATCCTGATAAATATGAATTAGCGCACGTGCGTGATTCATCATGGTATTAGTAAACGAAATACCAAAAGCTATTGGCATTAATGATACCCCTTTTTTGAATCTGTTATTTTTTGTATTAAAAGTAGTTACTTCATTTTCAAGTTTTCCCAACTCAAACTTATCCTTGGCGGTAAACCAAGCATCTTTTGCTTTGACTTGTGTTGCAATTTGTCCATAAGAAAACTCGTCATTTTCTGCCAAAAGATTCGCTTCTTGAATTTGAGTTTTTGAAACTCCTATTTTATCTGCTGCATCTGCAATAGCGCTTTCTATAACAAACATTCCTTGTGGTCCACCAAAACCACGAAAAGCAGTATTGGGAGGAAGATTTGTTTTGCAACTAAATACAGTAGTGCTCACATTGGGTATGAAATAACTATTGGTAGCATGAAACAAAGTTCGTTCGGCAATGGCTGGACTTAAATCTGCTGCTGCACCAGAGTTTTGTATGAACTCAACTTCAAATGCTTTGATTTTTAAATCTTTGGTTAATCCTATTTTATAGAATGAGGAGTACGGATGTCTTTTACCAGTCATCCGCATGTCATCATGACGATTAAGCATGTATTTAACCGGTTTATTAAGATGTTGCACCGCCACTGCAGCCATTACAGCCCATGGAGTTGCTTGATCCTCTTTACCGCCAA
>CAJYBK010000186.1 GCA_913064955.1 uncultured Flavobacteriales bacterium | reverse complement strand
CAACTGAACTCGCTATTGGTATATTTACCAAGTGTTCATGTGTAGACAGAAATGATGCATCTCCAAAAAATACAACTAATCCTATCCCAGCGGCAACAGCTAAAAATGGCCCGGGAATTATTTTAGCAAATTTTTGCTTAGTTATAAACGGTAATTGCCATAGAATTAAAATTCCTAATGAAACAGCGGTTATCAGAACTATTTGCGGAATAGACTGTGAATACACATCATAATAGGCCTGAAGAGACTTTCCACCATCAAAACTTCCTTCTGCCAACTTATCGACACCAAATGCATGTGGAATTTGTGTTATAAATATTTTTATTCCAATACCTGCTAGCATACCATGAATAACTGAACTCGGAAAGAAATAGGCTATAAACCCCATTTTTAGGACACCTAATAACAACTGAATTGCACCAGCTAAAACCACTGCAACTAAAAACATTTCGAATCCACCGTTAAGTAGTCCTCCAAAATCTGCGATGTAAAAAGCAACTATAGATGCTAATCCTGCCGCTGGACCACTAACTCCTAAAGGTGACCCACTTAAACTCCCTACAACCAGACCGCCTATAATACCTGCAATCAATCCTGCAAATGGTGGTGCGCCAGATGCACTAGCAATACCTAAACATAATGGTAGCGCTACCAAAAACACCACAATACTCGCTGGAATATCGCTTCCTAAATTTTTAAACGGACTTAAATTATTTTTCTCTTTCATTTCTATTTAACATTGTATAATCTATACTGTCTCATTCAAAATCTATAACTTCAGATTTCAAAATAAGGACCTTATCAAAAGTTGATTATCAACATCAACTTTTCAAACTAAACAATGATAAATTCCGGAGGTGGTAAAGGGATTTCAATAATATGCAAGGAGTTGGAGAATTTCTTGTCTCCAAAGCCATTAGACCTACTTAAACCAGCATCTCTAGACTCTGAAGTATTGTAGACAATCGAAAACAACTCATCTTCCCAATCATTTTCAGTGGAAGACTTTTCTTCTTTTTCTGCGTCATACTCCTCTACTAACACATTTTCTATTTCAATTTCCGAAATAAGTTCTGTAACATAATTCTGAGAAAACATTAACATAATCATTCCAAAAGCAAACATTAATAATTTAATGTCGCTTGCTTTTAAGGATTTGTATATGTGTGAGATTAATTTCATTTAATAGAATGTAACAAATATATGTATTACAAATTAATTAGTACTAAAAAAAGCCCATTGTTTTCACAATGGACTTTACTTCTAATACGTTGAATAACTTTACTCGATAATAATTTTTCTTAATGAAAATTCAGCATTATTTGACACTTTAATAAAGTAAATTCCTTTAGAATAATTTGTCAAATCATAATCCAAATTTAACTCATCGACTTTTTCAAATTTCGTAACTGACAATGACTGCCCAATCGAGTTAAGAACCTCAATAGTTACGTTTTCTTTAGTTTCAAGAGAAACCATTAAGTTAAAAGTTCCATTAGATGGATTTGGATATACAGTAATGTTATCGTTTAATTCGTTCTCTTTAATCGCGGCAGATGTACCCGGTTTGTATATACCATCAATTCCAGTTGCTCCGGTCCCTGAAGGATCTAACCATGGTTCCAATTGAGCCCCATCAGTACTTCCGCAAAGATCCCAATTAGTATACATTTTACCATACAAATCTCTTGCACTTGTATTAGTACAAAAAGATGAACCACCAGATAATTGACCTACAACTCTTCCTGCTTCATTAAATATTGGAGAACCAGAAGATCCTCCTTCGGTCACACCATGACCATTTGTTGTAGCAGCCCATCTTACAGACCAATGAGCATTACTGGCACCACCATTATAAGTTGAACTTAACAAAGTCTGCGTGTACGTAGAAATTTTCTTAGCAGAACCAGAAGGGTGATGAATTCCTACACCATCTGTTCCAGCATTGTTGGTTCTATCCCATCCTGCATAAAAAGCATCATAAGAGTTAGGTGGTGTTGTTTGTAATTCTACTAAGTAGAAATCTGAACCAGCCAATTGATTATTACCAGGAGGATTATTCAATGTTCCGCTTCCAGAAGATGCTCTTACGGTACCACCAGCCATTGTTTTATTTCCTTTTCCAGGATCTGATGCATTTGCAGCGCCCGGACTACAAGAATTTTTTTGATACTTCCAGTACCAAACCCATCCGCTAAGACTTGTACCAGCATTTGGCTCTCCACAGTGCCATGCTGTTAACACGTATGGTGTAAAATCCTCTGCAGTATTGTTTAACATTGCTGCTGAACAAACGTAGGTACCGCCACCTTGGCTAAAAGTATAGTGAATGACCGAATTTATTTGATTCTCATTCCCATTCCTTTCAGGTGCACACAATATATCAACTTGACAGTTATCTGCTTTTTCTTGAAATGTTGCATCCTTATCAAAGGGCGTGATAAAATCTTCCACTCCTCTATAAAAATAAACTACTTCAAAGATGTCAATTTGAGGTAATGTAGTTACTTCTTTGTTTGCATGATATTCGATAGTCACTTCATCTCCTTCAATCATTTGAGTTGAACCAATGTTCTTCTCAGCATTATTGTGAGTAAAAGCACCTATGACATGAGTTTTTGTCTCATTATAAATGAAAACTTCTCCTCCTTCCGGAATTTCAAAAGCATTGTAATAAAACCCTAAGGCCAATGCCCCTTCACTTTTTACAGTCAATTTCCAAATTTTTTCTCCGTTAGGAGATGTAATCCATTCACCAGAATTAACAGGTGTTAGGTTTACTGCAATGTTTTTACCAACGCGATACAAATCGTTCTTATCCGTATAAAGTGCATCTTCAGCTATTACCGCAGCCATATCAGGCTTTGCAATATTCACCTCAGCACTTTGGTCATCGAAAGTAAGGTTATGATTAAATGAGTATGGTGTGCCACCTTGTCCAATTTGTGCCGTTCCACTTAGTGAAATAGTACAAGAAAGTATAGCCCCCAATAAATAGGTAATTTCTTTTTTCATATTGTAATTTTTAAGAAAGATTCAAATGGTTACTACACAAATCTAATCAAATAAATCACAAAAAGAAGTATACTTTTCTAGTAAAATAGGTTCAAAATTACCTTAATCTTGGATGGTAAAACTCTCTATCATCTTTTCACACATGAATTTACCCGATTGACCATCACCAAATAAACTAGGAAATTTGATGTCTTTACTACTAATAAAATGATCAAATGCTGTAACGATTTTATCCTTGTGCCAACCAACTATTGCGGCAGCACCGCATGCTACCAACTCTACCCATTCCGTCTCAGGTCGTAAGATGACACATGGTTTTTCAAAGAAAAAAGCCTCTTTTTGAACACCTCCACTATCTGTAACAATAATCTTAGCGTTCTTCTCTAAAGCAATCATATCCAAGAAAGACACAGGTTCAATTACTTTCAATCGCTTTTCACTTTTGATTTTAGCATATAATTCGGATGAAGTATTTGTCTCTAGCAATTTAGCAGTCCTAGGATGCAATGGTAAAACAAATTGGATATTGTGCTTTTCAATCAATTCTAAAATTGCCTCGAAAATACCAGAAAGTCTTTCGGGCTGATCTGTATTGTCATTTCTATGAATCGTTGACAAGACGTAGTTATTAGGCTCTAAAGAATTTTCTTTCACAACATTCGACTGCTGATCACTCAGTTTGGAAAAAAAGAGGCTGTTATCATACATAATGTCCCCGCAATGAAATACCCCGGGATGATCCATACTGTAAGGAGGCTCTGCGTTACATTTAAAACCTTCTTTAACTAAATTATCAACTCCTGCCTTTGTAGGCGAAAATAACAACGTGCTAGCATGGTCACACATGATTCTATTAATCTCCTCTGGCATCTTCTTATTGTAAGATCTTAAGCCTGCTTCAATGTGAACAATAGGTATATGCATTTTTGCCGCAGCAACACCCGCGGCTAATGTAGAATTAGTATCACCGTATACAACGATTGCATCTGGTATTTCTTTTTCTAAAATCTCCTCAATGCCTTCTATCATTCTAGCGGTTTGCTGTCCATGTTTACCAGACCCCACATTTAAATTGTAATTAGGCTTAGGAATGCCTAACTCCGTAAAGAAAACATTAGACATATTCTCATCATAATGTTGCCCAGTATGAATGATAACCTCCTCCATTTCTTTCGAGAAGTTTTCTTTGATTGCTCTACTTAATCCTGCTGCTTTTATGATCTGAGGCCTTGCTCCTATTACTGTGATTATTTTCATACTTCAAATTTATAAAATTCCTTGGTCTGCAAAACTATAATATCCTTCATCTGATATGATTAAATGATCTAAAAGTGATACATCCATCCAAACTGCTGCTTCTTTTATTTTCTTAGTTAATTGAATATCTGATTGACTTGGTGTTAAATTACCCGAAGGATGATTATGCGAAATAATTATTCCAGACGCTAATCTTTCCAACGCCATTTTAAGAATAATTTTAACATCCGCCACGGTACCGGTCACTCCTCCTCTACCAACCAACTGCACATCTAGTACTTTATTACTTCTAGACAATAACATTACCCAAAATTCTTCATGTGGCAAATCCTGCATCTTCGGTCGAAGAATATCATAAGCAGATGAACTAGAGGCTATTTTTTTGACTTCCTTGGAAGAGTCATTTGTTCTTCTTCTACCTAATTCTAATGCTGCTGCAATTGATATTGCTTTTGCTTCTCCAATTCCTTTAAACTTTTGCAAATCCTTGATAGAGAGCCTGGCTAGTGCATTCATATCATTGCCACTTTCCATTAAAATTCTTTGTGCTAGTTGAACTGCAGATTCGCTTCTACTTCCAGAACCGATAAGTATAGCTATCAGCTCTGCATCACTTAATGCCTGCCTACCTTTTTGAAGCATCTTCTCTCTTGGCCTATCATCTTCTGCTAGATCCTTAATTGATATGTTACTATATTCTTTATGCATTACTACAAAACAAAAAACCCCTGCAATTAATTGCAAGGGTTTAAAAATAATGTTTTAAATCAATTAAGCCAAAGATGTAACGTGCTTTGCTAAACTTGACTTCAAGTTAGAAGCTTTCTTCTTGTGAATAACGTTCTTCTTAGCCAACTTGTCTAACATTCCAACAACGATTGGAAACAAATCCGCAGCTTCTTTCTTACTAGTCATGTCTCTTAATCTCTTAACAGCGTTTCTAGTAGTTTTGTGCTGGTACTTATTTCTAACTCTCTTACCTTCGTTAGATCTAATTCTCTTTAATGCCGACTTATGGTTTGCCATATTAATTTTTTCTTTTTAGTAGCCCGTAGGAGAATCGAACTCCTATTTCATGGATGAAAACCATGTGTCCTAACCGTTAGACGAACGGGCCATTTCAACCTTTATTGATTGATTTGGGCTGCAAATGTAATGCTTATTTTTATTCCTCCAAATTTTTTAAAGAAAATTTCATCTTTTTTTTGCGTTTTTTTCATTCAAATCTTAGACCTCATCTGTATCTGCCTGAAAACGAAAGCCTAAGCGTTTCCCTGTTTTCATTCTTAATCCTTCACTTACACGTTGCATCTCATATACTGAAACTTCCTTGACCTGGTCATAAGGAGGAACAAATAAATCAAAGTCCAAAGCATACAATATAGCAGATTCAATTATAGCCTGCATACTGTCTTTATCAATAATAGAGTTAATAATATCGTTATAAAGAAAACCAAGTTGTCTTTTTCCTTGAACCATGTAGTGATTTTCATTATTAATGAAAATTCTTGCAATAAGGTAACCAACGTCATTAACTCTATTGAACTTGTATGAATCCGCTAAGAAATTGTAAATATTAATAATACCACAGAACCCTCTGTTGGTATTATCTTTAAAATAAGAAGTTTTCCAAAGTGCATTATTGTCATCAAACTTAAACACGTTGGTGTGCATGTGAAATATTAAAATATCCCCGCCTATTCTTAAGTGAGCTTCAAAATCATCCACGTCTTTATACTCAATTATAACTCTATCATCAACATCTGCCATTTTATCTCTCAATTCATCACCAACATCCTTTAAAACGTTTTTAAGAATCTTGAAATTCAAAATGATATTATTGAATACATCTTGCTTTAAGACGCATCTGTCTTCAACAACATTAAAAATTAAGTCTTGACCATTTTTGCCTTCCATAATTACGCTATTTTAGTAAGCTTTAGCAAACAACACTCTTCTTAACGAAGGGTTTCCGCTAAATACACATTTTCCACTTTCTTCTTTACTATCAAAAGGAATACATCTGATAGTTGCTTTTGTTAATTCTTTTATTTTCAATTCAGACTCACTAGTCCCATCCCAATGCGCTGAAACAAATCCGCCCTTGTTTTCAATAACATCTTGAAACTCTTCCCAAGTATCTACGGAAGATGTTTTTTCTTTGACAAATTCCTTATTTCGATTCAGTAAGTTTTCTTGAATATCGATCATCAATTGAGCAACATAATCCACAACACCTGCTTGCTGAACAACTTCTTTAGATAAAGTATCTCTTCTAGCCACCTCAACAGTTCCATTTTCGATATCTCTTTGTCCTAAAGCAATTCTTACTGGAACCCCTTTCATTTCGTATTCTGCAAACTTCCATCCTGGCTTTCTATTGTCATCATCATCATATTTAACAGAAATTCCTTTTGCTTCCAATTCTGATTTGAATTTCAATGCCACTTCAGAAACTGCTGCTAGTTGTTCTTCTCCTTTATAAATTGGAACAATAGCCACTTGAATAGG
>CAJYBK010000185.1 GCA_913064955.1 uncultured Flavobacteriales bacterium | reverse complement strand
TTGGAGATTTAGACATAGAAACCTTAGGATGAATGGTTTCTATTTATTTAGGAATTAATAAAATTATTTCTGGCGCTTTGTGCGCTTTTAGAATGGCTATTCTTGAACAAGTACACGGTTGGGATATTGGCCCAGGCTTGGACGGAGATATCACAGTTAAGTTTAGAAAACTGGGTTATAGAATTGCGTTTGAAGACAGGGCAGTATGTCAAACAAGCGTTCCTAACACTTTTAGAAAATTGGCCAAACAAAGAGTAAGGTGGGATAAGTCCCTGATAAGATTTAGGCTAAGGAAGCATCGAGATGTGTTGTTGCCTACAGAAAATTTTAACATGTTGAATTTTCTTTCATTTGCAGAAAATATCACCTATACTTTGTTGTTGAATATCAAATGGTATTTCTATGCTTTCGATATGTTTTATAACTTTTCGGGAATGATTGGTCTTATTTTAATAATGAATTTTTTCCTTTACACGCTTACCAATTACTTTAAATTAATTTTCTTTAATCTATTTAGAGAAAGGAAAAATGCACCTTTCACTTACTTTCTTCCATTCGCGCCATTAATGGTACTTTATCATGGGTATTTTTTACGTTTTGTAAGAACAGCGGCATATCTCAAGGAACTTTTCTTTAAAGCATCTTATGATGATAATTGGAATCCCGAAAAAACATCTATCAAGGCTAAAGAGTTAGGAATTTAGGTAGTTTCAATTGCTTTGTAACTTTGATTACTCACAATAAGTTTTGTTTCGGTAACTTTGAATCATGAAAGTACTCGTACTAATTATTAGTTTTCTGTTGTGCACCAGTTTATTTGGGCAGAATCCATCTGGGTTTGATAAAATGGTGGGAAAATATGTCAAAGGCACCGTGGAGTTAATTGACCCTTCTGATTGTGGTGGTGAAAATGTAATATTTCTTGACGCTAGGGAAATAGAGGAGTTCGAAACTTCTCATATCAAAGATGCTAAGTATGTTGGTTATGATAATTTCTCATTAGAAGCAGTTGAAACTATTCCCAAAAACTCCAAAATAATTGTTTATTGTAGTATTGGGTATAGAAGTGAAAAGATCGGAGAGGAATTACTTGAGTTAGGATTTACTGACGTATACAATCTGAATGGTGGTATTTTTAATTGGTCTAATAACGGTTATCCTGTTTTCAACAATGACAGTCGAACGAAAGAAGTGCATGGTTATTCCAGAAGTTGGTCCAAATGGTTAAATACCAATAGAGTTGAAGTGGTAACCGGAAAAAAAAAATGATTGACGTGTGGGATAATATTATAAATACATTCAAAGGATATGCAAATTGGGCATGGAGTGAAATTACCTTTTCAACTGAGTTTTGGTACATAAATTACTTTTTATGGTTACTGGTTGTATCGGTTGTTGTGTTTGCGTTTGAAGTTGCTTTTCCATGGAGGAAAACACAAAAAGTCTTTAGAAAGGACTTTTGGCTAGACTTCTCTTATATGTTTCTAAATTTTTACGTTTTTGCATTTTTCTTATCAGGTTTTTTTACACTTATTTGGGAGTTACTTTCATATTTCAATATTGACAGTGACAGTTTCGTCATCCTTGACCTGAAGAGTTTGGCGTTATGGGCTGGATTATTAATTTTCTTTGTAGTTAATGATTTTGTGCAATGGTTTACGCATTTCTTATTGCATCGGTTTGATTTCTTGTGGCAATTTCACAAGGTGCATCATTCAGTGAAGGAAATGGGGTTTGCCGCTCATCTGAGATACCATTGGATGGAAAATGTTTTTTACAAACCTCTGAAAACGCTAGTGGTCTTGTTGTTTTTTGGAGTAGAGCCACAAATTGCTTTTATCGTTCATTTTATAAGCATAGCAATAGGGCATCTTAATCATGCTAACTTAAATATCGATTACGGGCCATTAAAATACGTGTTAAACAACCCGAAAATGCACATTTGGCATCATGCAAAGGACTTGCCAGCATCTCATTCTAACGGAATGAACTTCGGAATATCCTTAAGTATTTGGGATTATATTTTTAAAACAAATTATATTCCTCATGATGGGAGAGATATCGAATTAGGTTTCGAAAATGATGAGAAGTTCCCACAGAGTTTAATAGGGCAATCTATTTATCCATTGGGTAAAAAAGATTAGAAGAAATAATCCAATAATCCTTTTCCGGTCCATAGGTATAGCGAGACTAGTATCAATTCTCCTAGGCATAATGCCGTAATAAATTTAATGAAGTGCATCCGTGTGGCTCCAGCAACGAAACATATTAAGTCTGTTGGTACGATTGGAAAGAAAGACCATCCAAGAACGATTGGGAATCCATAATCGTTTATTTTGTCTTTAATTTTGGGAAGAGATTTCATCTTTTTTTCTGAGAAGAATTTTTCTGGTGTCAAGAATATTCCAGCATAGTAGAGAAGGGTTGCCCCGATTAATATGCCTAACATATTTATGAAGAGTAGAAATAAAAGCGAATCTGGATATAATGCAATTCCAATTATTAATACTGCTGTGGACGGAATCAATAATATTGGCCTAATGAGGATGAAGAATACATAGGAAATTAAAATTTTAAATTCATTGTTTTTCACACTGTCTTTTAAAAATTCTGCAGTGAAGAATTCCGGAAAGAATAAATAAAACAGAAAAGTTGTAACTAAAACAATTAGCCATACGTATTTAAGTGCTGTTCTGTATTTATTCAAAATGGTAAAATATAATTTCTCAAAGTCAAAAGTAAATAGAATAAAGTTTTATTTGTTATTAGGTTTCACTTTTTTAATTGGTGGACTAGCGCAAGCTCAATCAATAACGGAGATTCCATCCACTGATGTTTTTTCGCCTGATTTCGAAGAGGTAGAAAGCATGGAGTATGGTATAATACTTTACGATCAATATGCCAATTTTAATCCAGAACCAAAAATAAGGAAGAAGGCAAACGGAGAACCTGTGAATGGAAAGGTTGAGGACTTGAGTAGTAATAATCTACTGATTCATAAAGGTTATTATCAAGATGGAAAGTTAAGAGGTTACACCAATTACTTTCCTAATGAGTCTACAGAAAGAGAGTATAAGTACAAAGCAGATGGTGTAGGAGATTTGTATGTATTCTTCTTAAATGGATACACAAGGTCGGTTCAGAAGTACTACAATTTTGCTGTTTATCACTGGGAGGATTATTATGATAATGGACAATTAGCATATGTAGAGAGTAAAGGTAAAAAAACAGGAATACCTGAATTAATTCAAGAGAATAACTATCAAGGAGTAACAGTAAAGAAAATCGAAATTTCAGACAATAAAAACCTCAAATATATTCAAACAATTACCCTAGGAAATGGAAAGTTATCAGAGCAAGGTGAGTTGGTCTATATTGAGGAAATACAGGATTTTCGAAAAGATGGGCGTTGGGTTACATATGATAAAACTGAACAAGTTACTTCCGAAATAGTATATCAAAAAGGTGAATTTAAAGAGGTGATATCTGATATCCGTCCTGACAGTGAAAAAACTTATTTAAATGTGGTTGAGAATACTACTAATGAAAGTGAAGTGGAAACCGAAGTCAAAAGTTCAATTCCAAGCAATATCGCTAGATTTGATCAAGACAACAACAATGAAATTACAAGTAAAGAAATAGACATGGCTGTTAATGAGTTTTTTGAGGATGACTCTATTACAAGAGCTCAAATAAATGAATTGGTCAATTTCTTTTTTGAACAAGATTAACCAATGATCACTTTGGTTAATTGATTAACAGAATTCTGCCATGAAAATTGGGATTTTACAAAATCTCTTCCTGCTGCACCTAAACTAGTTTTGGTTGATTCGCTAGTGTGAAATAATTCAAACGCTTTGATATAGTCCTCAATTTCGACACATTCAATTACCTCTTGATTATGAGTAGCTTTAAGTGAGTTGTTCGCTAACTTAGAAGTGATACAAGGAAGTTCCATACTCATTGCTTCCAAAAGTTTATTTTGAAGTCCACTACCTAACTGCATAGGAGCAATAAATATCTTAGATTGATTGTAAGCATCTCTAATGTCGTCAATCCAACCTGAAACAATTACATTGTCATTGGCTAATTTACTAACTTCAGGGGCGGGATTAGAGCCTGCAATTAGGATTCTAATATCAGATTTAATAGTTTTTAGTTGTGGTAGTAGTTTTTCCGCAATAAATATCGCTGCATCAATGTTGGGAGCGTAACTCATGTTGCCTACAAAAAGTAAATCATAAACTTTCTCAACCAGGGAGTCTTTAATGAAATGTTCAGTATCAATACCGTTTGGTATTATTTCTATCTGATTTCTTTTCTCATGAAAAATGGCATTTTTATCTTCATCAGATATGATGGTATGATGCTCAAAATAATCAAAGATTAAATTCTCATATTTCAAAAGCCTTTTATGTTCAGATTCAAAAATTGGTTTTTTCCAACCTTCTTTATTAATGCGTCTTTCAATTCCTTTGCTAAATGCATCTTGGTAATCAATCGTTTTAGGAATGTGATGAAAATCTTTGACATATTCAGCACTACGCAATAACTGACAGTAAATATAATCGGGATTAAAGTCTTGAATTAATTCTTTGACTTTCTTATGAGCAGATTTTTGATAGAAATAGTATACTTGAAAAGGCTTTCTACCAAGAAAACCTAATAAAACATTAGTGTAAATTTTAAATTTGCTAAGAGGTATTATATGTAAACGGTCTACATATTTTTCAAGCTTCTTACTAACTTCCGAAGATTGGTGATCCTCATCCAAAGAAACCAACATGATTTCAAATGTTTTGGAGAGGTATCTTAATTGATGATAAAGTCTTAGTTTATCTCCCTTGTCCAAAGGGTAGGGCACTCTTGATGATATGATGAATAACTTCTTTTTCACTGAATCAAACTGCCATAAAAACCATACAAATCTCTAATGATTGTCTCGTTAGCATATTCCTAAGCGATTAATCTACGTGCTTTTTGACCGATAGTCACAATTCGACTCTTGTCTTCATGTAGCCAATCTAAGTGCGCTAAGAACTCTTTTTTATTGTTGGCTATTAAGATGTTTTCTCTGTTTTTATAATTAATGCCTTCAGCACCCATCGAAGTTGATATCACTACTTTTCCAAGTGCCATGCCCTCAATGATTTTAACCCTCATTCCACCAGCGGACAACAACGGAACAACCATGACCGTATTTTCTTTAATGAAATCAGTTGCGCTTTCTACTTCGCCATGATTGATGACATTTTTATATTCAGATTCTAATAACCAGTTGGGCATGTTTCTTCCAGCTATTTCAAAAGTTAAGGAAGGATGTTTTTCTAGAAGAGAGGTCCAAATTTCTTCCAGAAACCAAGAAACACCTTCAATGTTTGGTTTCCAGTCCATTGCACCTAAATGAAATAAACTAATGTTTTCTGGTTCTTTAGCATCTACGTAATGATATTCACTTAATTGGATCCCAAATGGTATTGTAATGATAGGCTTCTTACAACCTAGTTTTCTAAATTTATTACCATCTTCATCCGTAATAGCTGCAATACCATCAATGGATTGAAAAGTGTTGAGTTCGTATGTTTTTAACTGCTTGGCCAATAGGTTCAGGTAGATTCTCTTAGCGGGATTGGTAGATTGTCTAGCAAGTCTTTCCCAAATCATATATTCGAGGTTATGAGATCTTAAAACTATTTTTGCTTTACTGAATCTTTTAATGGTGTGACAATATGTAGTCATAAACAGACTTTCTAAATGAACGATGTCGTAATCGTCATTTTCAAGTGTTTTACGCAATAAGATATCGAAATCTGTTGAAAAAAATCTACTCACGTTGTAAGAGTCAGCAGTAACCAAACTTGAAAAAGCATCCACTAAATTCACTTTAGTATCAATAAATACTCCTTCTATTTGAGATCTTTCAATGAAATTCTCTTTAAATTTTTCTTTTTGAAATGGGTGTTTATGTGTACTTAGAGTAAGAATCTTAAGTGTTACACCTAAATCCATCAATCCTTTGGAAATATTATTAATCGCTATGCATCCTCCATCTTTTGCTGGTTGTGGTGGTTTTAAACATAGTTGTAATACTTTCATTGGATGTCGAAATTGGTTCTCTTACAAAGATGACTATTTTTTTCTTTTGAACAGTTTTATATAAAAATCAAAATCAAAAATCTTAGAGTCATTGTTTGCCTTAATAAAAATAAAAATGGCAATTGGTGTGAGTATAAGGGCACTTAGCCACATGCCTATAATGGGGCCAAGAGTTTTGGATTCGGCCATTTCTTGACCTCCACGTGTAAGCATGAAGTAAACCAAAAATAAAAGTATAGCAATAATCACAGGAACACCAAATCCCCCTTTCTTCACGATAGCACCCAGTGAGGCACCTAGAAAGAAAAGCATCAAACAAGCATATGATAAAGTGAATTTTTCATGCCACTTTAGGATTAAATTATTTCTGTAATCTTCCAGAGCAGTTTGCTTACTTATGGCAGAAACCATTCCTTGTTTTCTTGCTTCAATTTTAGCAATAGCGTCATTTAGGTTTCTTTTTTTATCCAAATCAGAGAGGCCGGTATAATAGGAATACGAAGGAGTTAATGTGTCTATCGATACAATATTACTGTCGCCAATACCTTTAGTAATCATGTAATTGTTCTTGGCAGTGTTAAACCAACCAATGTGATTTTTCTCTAATTGAATTAAATTACTGTCCAGTTTATCGTTAATTTGAGAAAGCGACATAAGGTACTCTTCTTTTTCATAGGTGTCTTCTTCGCTTCTCTCGAATTCAAAGGACTGAAGCCGGAATTTAAGATCTGCTTTTTCAAAGTAATACCTGGAATAAGGGAGTTTACTCTTTGCTATTTCTGCCGGATTCA
>CAJYBK010000184.1 GCA_913064955.1 uncultured Flavobacteriales bacterium | reverse complement strand
CTCGTGACGATGCCCTTCTAACGGTATCTTAAATTTGTTATAATAAGTCAACAATCAAATTAGTGTCTTTTTGTTTAATGATCTCACCGCCCCTCCGCAGCTGCGGAGCTCGTGACGATGCCCTTCTAACGGTATCTTTATATGCTTAGTCTAATTTAAAGTCAAGCGGTAAAACAAAACTTACTCTAACTGGTTTGTTTAACTGCTTACCGGCATTCCATTTAGGCATTGAGTTAACGACTTTCATTGCTTCTTTATCAATGAATTTATCTACTCCTTTAATTACTTCTACATTGGAAATGCTCCCATCTTTTTCAATTGTAAATCTCACGTATGCCTTACCTTGACTGTTGTTTTCCTTGCTTATTTCTGGGTATTTCAGGTTATTTCCTAAGTACTCATATAAGGCTGGCATTCCCCCTGGAAACTCCGGCATTTGTTCAACTACTTCATAAACGTGATCGTCAATAACGGTTACAGCAGGAGGCATTGGTGGTCCTGGCACTGGAGGTAGAGGAGGAACAGGCACAGGTGTAGGAGGAGTAGGTGTTGGAGATGGCTCAGGAATAGGTTCTGGGGTTACTATAATTATTTCCTTGTTAACCTGCTCAGGCTGTGTATAGACCTCTACTTCAATTTTTGGTGGGTTGTAAACCCAATCATCCTCATCGAATGTTTCAACAAAATCAGATTCCAAATCTGCAGTTTGTAATTTGTAATTTGAGTATTCAAATGACATTAATGTAAAAGAACTTGCACATACCAGTCCAATCATTAGAAAAGAGTATCTTTTATTGTCAATTCTTGCGTTGTTTGATTTCTTGTTTTGCATAATTGTATATTTTAATTAGTAGATTATTATTGTACGTTAAAGTTGATCGGAATGGAAAAGTAAACTCTTACAGGCTTTCCATTTAGCAATGCAGGGTGCATTTGTGGCACTTCAGTCATAGATTTCTTAACCATTTTCACAATTGCTTTGTTAAAGTTTTCTTCTCCTGCTATTTTGAGATCTTCAATTAGTCCTTCTTTACCGATTACAAACTGAACATACATTTTGCTTTTTTTATTTGTTTCGATTTGATATGCTGTTACATTAGACATGCCATCACCAATTGATTTATGAATCTCTTTTGAAATACAGGCTATTTTCTCTTCATAAGATTGTTCAGCGCAATAATCATAATAAGGAACTTTGATAGATGGACCCATGTTTACTGGTTCGTCATCATTGTCTAATTCGCCTTGATCTACAAATGATGTTTTTCTTGAATCGTTGGGATTGTCCATTTTTAGTTGGTCCAAAAGTGTTTTAAAGTCAACTTTTTTTTCTTCAACTTCTTCGGTTACTTTTTCAACAATATCTTCAGTTACAATCACTTCTTCTTGATTGAATTTTTCGACTTTTTTGGGTTGAGGTTGTTCTGGACGAATTATTTCAATTTCTTCCGGCTGTGTAAAAGGGATGTCATAAGGACTTTCTGTCACTTGAGATTCCATTTCACTTTTGTAAGTTATAGTGTTCCATTCGAATGCCATTAAAACAAATGACGAAGCAACTGCTAAGCCTATCATGAAAAATGCTTTTCTACTCTTGTTTAAGTTGGCTGATTTTGATTTCTTGTGTTCCATAGTTGTGTTGTTTGATGTAAATATACGGCAGAACATTTCGATTAGTTACTGTAAATCAGTGTGTTATTGGCGTTCGGGATGCTTTGGTTAGTAATCGGTAGAATAAACTAAAGTAACGGTTGAAGTATTTTTAAGGGCTTTGTTCTCTTTGCCTTAAAGCATAGAAATGAGTGGAAAACCAGTAGCGGGTTGGCGGTTTTTTAGCAAGATTATGTTTCCTTCAAAGAACAATTTAAGTTAACTTCGCGGACTAAAGTCCGATCAATGAGTAAATCTAGTTTATTAGAGTCTTTTATTTCTACAAGAACAATGGCAACGCTGTTGATATTGTTTTTTGTTTCTATTGCTACAGCAACATTTATTGAAAACAGTTACGATACCATCACCGCTAAAAGAGTTATTTTTCATGCGTGGTGGTTTAAAGTAATGCTTGTGTTACTATGTGCTAATTTCATTGGAAATATTAAAAGGTACAGACTGTTAAGGATGGAGAAATGGTCCATTCTTGCTATTCATTTAGGGATGATCGGGACAATTATTGGTGCTGGTGTAACACACTACATTGGCTTTGAAGGAATTATTAGACTAAAAGAAGGAGACATTACCAACACCATGTGGAGTGCAGAACCCTACATGGAAATGATGGTGGTGGATGAAAAGTCAGGACAATCCTACAGACACCCGCTCAAAATGAACGCTTCGGAGTACCTAAACAATGATTTCACAATAGAGGTTGACCCTTTTAATCAAGGAAAAATACTTTTGGAATATGTAGATTACAAGTCAAAAGTAAAATTAGGAAACCCTGTTGATAGTTCTGAAAATGGATACAATCATATAGAAGTAGTATTTGCAAAAATGGAATCAGAGTTTATTCCAGAAGGCGGTTACATAGAAGTGGCAGGACAAATAGTTACCTATAATAACCCTCAAGTAGGAGCAGTCAATATTACGGGTCAAAACGAAGACTTAACGATAGAATTTCCTGAAGAGGCAATGAGGTTGAGTATGGAAACGCAGACAAGCGATACATTATCTGCAGGAAGTCATGCCCTTTTAAATAGACATCTGCACTCCTACAAAGGAATGAATTTGGTATTCAAGGGGTTTAGGTATAAAATGAGTAGGCCATTAGTCAAAGATGACAAAGGTGAAAACTTATTGACAGTAAAACTCACTTACAATGGAGAGGCTCGAAATATTGAACTTTGGGGAGGCGAGAAAATGATTCCACCTTTCGATTCTTATCAAGTTGGTGGAGAAACATTCTTTTTGAGGTTTGGCTCTGTGGAGCAAAAACTTCCATTTAGTATTAAGTTAGACGATTTTGTTTTAGAGACTTATCCTGGTTCAGATAGACACTCAGGGTATAGAAGTGACGTAACAGTTTTTCAATCTGGAATGAACCCAATGAATGAGCCTGGAGAAAAGCATTCAATTTTTATGAATAATGTTTTAGATCAAGATGGCTACAGAGTTTTTCAAAGTTCTTATGACATGATTGACGGTAAAGAAGTTTCCGTGTTTTCTGTAAATAATGATTTTTGGGGTACTTGGATTACCTATTTTGCATACATACTTTTAAGCGTTGGGTTTGTTTTTACACTTTTTAATAAAACGTCAAGGTTTGTGGAATTGAGAAAGAAAGTGAGGAAAATAAGAGACAAAAGAAAGTCTTTGGCAACAGCTTTAATGATAGTGATTGCCTCATCTTTTTCTGCTCAGTCTAATTACACACCAGTAGCACAAGAACATTGCGAAAAGTTTAACGAGATGTTGGTTTTGTCATATACTGGTAGAATAGAGCCGTGTAACACGCTGGCATTTGACTTAATTAGAAAGCTGACTAGAAAGGACAGTTGGAAATTAGAAAACGAAGGAATTACACTTTCTCCTGAACAGTTTTTATTAGACATGTTTGTGGATCCAGGATTTTGGACAAAACAAGCTATCATGAAATATGACAGCAGAACAGACATTGGAAATGATTTAGGTGAGGAGGGTAATTATTTAGCTTTTACGGATATTGTAAGTATAGAAGTAGATGAGCAAGGTGAGCAATATGTCAAAACCAAGATTTTCAGGAAAGTAACGGATGGAGAAGATGTCTACTTCACGTTTGATAGTTTGGTGAAGCAAGCAGAAATGAAACCGCTTGGAGAAAGAAACACTTTCGATAAAGAAGTTATAAAACTGAACGAGAAGGTGAGTATTTTTTGGCAAGTAACGCAGGGAGAGATTTTAAGAATTTTTCCTATCGTTAAAGATTCGTCTGAGGTTTGGGTCAATTGGTTGCAGCCAGAGGCAAATTATGATTTAAGCAATGGCTCACTCGGAGAAGGAAATGAAGTTACTGCTTCGATGTTAATTAGACAGTATTTAAATGAATTGTTGATTGGAAAACAAACAGGCAACTATGAAGGAGCCGACCTGATGGTTGCAAAATTAAAAGAGTACCAAAGAAGTCAATATTCGGATGAACCACATAAACTTCCGTCAGAAAGTTTGGTGTCCATGGAAGTGTCCTACAATAGGATGAATATCTTTTCAAGATTAAAATATGTTTATGCTTTATTGGGTTTGATTCTAATTCCGCTAACGCTGATAAATAACTTATCCATTAAGTCAAGAAAAGGACTACAGCTTACCATAAATATTTTTGTGATTTTATTTGCCATGGCGTTCATTGCACATACGGTAAACTTAGGTATAAGATGGTACTTAATAGGACACGCACCTTGGAGTGATGGATATGAAGCACTTACCTTTATCGCTTGGGCAAGTGTATTGGCTGGTCTTATTTTTTATAAAAGTTCACAAGTTACAACCGGAGCTACAGCTCTTTTGGCATTCTTTATTTTAATGACAGCTGGACATAGTAAGTATGATCCACAGATGTCGAATTTGGAGCCAGTATTGAAGTCCTATTGGTTGGTGATACACGTGGCTTGCTTAACCATAAGTTACGGGTTTTTTGGTCTCGGTTTTATTCTAAGTTTGATCAACATGAATATAATGGCCTTTAGAAAGAAGGAAAATCTAAAGCACTCTGAATCAACCATACTAGAATTGTCACATGTAAATGAAATGACTATGACGGTTGGGCTAGTATTAGCGACCATAGGAACTTTTCTTGGCGGTGTCTGGGCGAATGAAAGTTGGGGAAGGTATTGGGGCTGGGACGCTAAAGAAACTTGGGCATTGGTAATTGTATTGGTCTATGCTTTTATCTTGCATATGAGATTTGTCCCTGGATTACGAGGAAATTACGCCTTAAATCTAGCATCAGGAATTGGATTTGGAAGTGTGTTATTTACCTTTATTGGAGTAAATTACTACCTTACAAAAGGTCTGCATAGTTATGCTAGAGGAGATGCGCCTGCATTTCCAATTTGGGTGTGGTTATTAATAGCAGCCATTTTTGCATTGTTTGTTTTTGCAGGGATTAAAGAAAAACAAAATAGAAAATTATTAAACCATAAAAACAAAAAATCATGAGTTTAGAAGCAGTAAATCAAGGTGATGTTTCTTTTGCTACGGATGAAAATGGAATCACTACTATAGAGTTTCAACACCCATTGAGTAATTCATTGCCAGGAAGAGTCTTAGCTAAGTTAGCGGAAACGATTACGTCTGTTGGTAAAGATGACAATACAAAGGTTATTATTCTTAAATCTGCTGGAGAAAGGGCTTTTTGTGCCGGAGCAAGTTTTGATGAATTGATCGCGATTGATGATTTGGATGTAGGAAAAGTATTCTTTTCTGGTTTTGCCAATGTCATAAACGCAGCTAGAAAGTGCCCAAAATTGATCATTGGTCGTGTTCAAGGCAAAGCTGTTGGAGGTGGAGTTGGAATGGCTAGTGCAGTGGATTTTTGTTATGCAACAAAATTTGCAGCAGTGAAATTGAGTGAATTGGCCGTTGGTATTGGACCTTTCGTTGTTGGACCTGCTGTAGAAAGAAAAGTAGGCACTTCTGCCATGAGTATGATGGCCATTAATGCTACAGAGTGGTATGATGCAGAGTGGGCACGTGAAAAAGGTTTGTATGCAGAAACATTTGATTCTATTGAGGCAATGGATGAGGCTATTTCT
The DNA here is from genome assembly GCA_913064955.1 of uncultured Flavobacteriales bacterium. GTDB lineage: Bacteria > Bacteroidota > Bacteroidia > Flavobacteriales_D > Parvicellaceae > Parvicella. Next base: position 1,195 of record CAJYBK010000184.1, on the reverse strand, counting down.
GTATTGGCAACTAAGTTGGCTAATTCGAATCCAGAAGCAATGTCGATGCTTAAGGAGGTCTTTTGGCAAGGAACTGAGCATTGGGACACATTGCTTAGTGAAAGAGCGGCAATGAGCGGCAAATTAGTGCTTTCTGATTTTACCAAAAATGCAATTAATAAGTTCAAGAAAAAATAAAAAACAAACACTATGAAAAAATCAAACATTTTAGGAATTGTTATGTCTGTTTTTGTTTTAGCTTCTTGTGCTACGTCTAGTGATGTAGTAGATGGAGGGCTATTTCAAAAGAGAAAGTATAACAAAGGGTGGAACTTCAACAAAAAAAGTAAAATTGAATCAACTAACGGGACAGTTAAGGACTTGGCAATAGTTGAGGTTGAGAAAAAACAAGTAATAGAATCCAATAGCGAAGTAAATTCTGTTGTGGAATATGTAGTTAGTGATGCGCATATTGAAACTTCTACTTTACCTGTTAAAGAAGTAACTGAAGCGTCTGTTTCAAATGTAACTAATGACTCTCCAATTAGCAAAGAAGAGGAAATACTTGCTGAAGTTTCAAACAAGAAAGAACAAAGAGTGTCTCGTAAAGAAGTTAAAAAGTCGGTAAGGTCTAATTTCAATTTTGGACTTTCTAAAAACACTTCAAGTTCTAACGAAACAACTGGGGCAGATATCTTATTGGTTATATTGGCAATATTAATACCGCCTTTGGCTGTAGGTTTGTATGAAGGAATAACCACTAGATTTTGGATAGATTTATTATTAACGTTATTATTATTTTATCTACCTGGGATGATATTTGCTTTATTAATCGTTTTAGGAGCGATTTAAAACATTCACATAATGTAAAAAGCCCCAATCACAAGTGTGATTGGGGCTTTTTTATTTGATGTTATTTCTGTTTAGTCTGCAAATACAGTGATAGTTCCAGCTTCATCTTTAGTGTTGCCGTCCCATGTCAATACATAGTAGTATACACCTCCGTGTAAGTCCTTACCGTTTGTCTTTTCTCCACCCCACGTATTATCATAAGATTCTGTTTTGTATACAACTCTTCCCCATCTGTTGTAAATAGTTAGGTGTACATCATCGTGAATGTCCGCATATCGAGTGTAGAAGTAATCGTTTTGTCCTGGCGTGCTGTTTGGAGTTATTACGTTAGGCACACTACAACTTTGAATCACAAGATTCATAG
>CAJYBK010000183.1 GCA_913064955.1 uncultured Flavobacteriales bacterium | reverse complement strand
AATTAGACTAAGCAACAAAGGGTTGAAAGGTTCAGGTGATATTGATTTTGTAACCTCTCATGCTGAGTCTACAGAAATAACTTTTTTCCCGGATGCTTTAAATGCTGTTGCTGAAGTTTATCACAATGAGCCCAGTGAATCTAAACCGCAAGTGCCAATAATTGATGGTTCAACTGTTTATGTGAGTTATATACCAGCGCAGAAAGTTTTATTTGCTTCAGCGTATAAAGGTAATGAATTAGTAATGTTTCCAGATAGTGCTTCTTCATTGGATGGGAGAATTGCGTTGCGTCCTGAAGGGATGACTGGTGAAGGAACATTTTACATTGAAAATGGAGAGGTTTTATCCAATTTATTTAAATTTAAACATCACATCATTGATGCAGATACAGCGGAATTTAAATTACGTACGGTGGATTTGGATGAAATGGCATTTAAAACAGAAAATGTAAATACACACATTAATTTTAATAAGAGAAAAGGAGAATTCAAATCAAATGAGGGGGAGTCTTATGTTCAATTTCCAGAAAATCAATATATCTGCTACATGGATCAATTTAATTGGTTAATGGATAAGGATGATTTGGAAATGGAATCTAAGGATAAAGGAGATGTAAATATTGAGACAGACCTAGATTTGAGTGGTTCGAATTTCTTTTCGATAAATCCCAAACAAGATTCTTTAAGTTTTAAATCACCCAAAGCAAAATTTGACGTCAGAAAGAAAATCATTACTTGTGAAAAAGTAGAATATGTAACTACTGCTGATGCTAGAGTTTTTCCGGATTCGGGAATTGTAATTATACGTAAGAAAGCAAAAATGGAAGAGTTTGAAAACGCTAAGATTCTGGCAAATTACATAACGAAATTCCATAATATTTTCGATGCAAAAGTAGAGATCACTGGAAAACACAGTTATACTGCTTCAGGTTATTATAACTATGTGGATGAATCACAGGGACAACAGAAAATATATTTTTCTAATATTGCTCCTGATACTTCTTTACAAACTACCGCCAAAGGTATGGTTAAAGAAGAGTCTAACTTTCAATTAAGTCCACAGTTCGATTATAACGGTGAGGTGGAGATGTTTGCATCTAAAAAGGAGTTGACATTTAGAGGTGAAGTAAGATTATCCGCACATAATTGCCCAGGTATTGAGAGGAATTGGATGGCTTTTGAAGCTGAAATTGATCCTGAAAATATTTATATTCCAGTTTCAGAGTCTATGACTGATAGTAAAGGCGGGTCAATTGGTGCAGGGATGATTCTGAATACAGACTCCACAGGTTTATACTCCACATTCCTTTCTGTAAAGAAAAGTCCAAAACACATTGATGTAATGACTGCCAATGGATTTTTGAAGTATGATAGTAAATCTAGAGAATATCGAATAGGAACAAAAGACAAATTAATTGAAAGAAGTCTACCTGGAAATTATGTATCTCTGAATACCCAAAACTGTATAATGGTTGGTGATGGTGAATTTAATTTTGGTTGTGATTTTGGTTTAATGGAGTTAAAGCCTATTGGAACAATGGAGTATGATCCGAGCAAGAAAGACTTAACCATAAAATCATCTATATCTATTAAATTCCCATTTAATGATGCAGCTTTCGATAAAATGGATAAACAATTAGGAGACTTTTCAGAATTACCTCCTTTAGATTTTAATAATTCTACTTATGAGAAGTCGTTGAGGGAAATTGTTGGCCTAGAAAAGTCTGATAAAATCATCTCGGATTTAAGTATTTACGGGAAAGTTAAAGGGAAGTTACCAGATGAGTTAGTCAGCCAATTGTACTTAGCTGATGTTACGTTTATTTGGGATAAGGAACGTAATGCATACGTATCTAAAGGAAAAATTGGAATTGCAAACGTGATGAAAAATCAAGTTTTTAAGCAAGTAGATGGTCAGATTGCAATTTACAAAAGAGCTACAGGTGATGAGATAAGCATAGCTTTGAAACTAGACGAAAATACCTTTTACTTTTTCAACTATAAGAGAGGACTCTTCCAAACATTTTCAACTAACGAAGATTATAATAACGTAATTTTGGAAACCAAAAAGGATAAAACTAAGTTTAATGCTCCAAAAGGGAAAGAAGATTTTCAGTTTATGCTAGGTAGTAAAACAAAGGCTATAGCATTTATGAGAGACTTTGAATAGCCTTTTTTAAACACGAAACTATGAATGAGATTTTTGAAATAAATAATATTTTAGCAATTATATTGGCCTATTTAATAGGTTCTATTCCTTCTGCAATATGGGTAAGTAAGTGGTTCTTCGGAATTGACGTAAGAGATTATGGAAGTAAAAACGCTGGTGCTACAAATACTTTTAGAGTTATTGGTAAAAAAGCAGGTTTTCCCGTTTTGTTTTTTGATATTCTGAAAGGATGGGCTTCTGTAACCTTTCTCGGAATGATGTCAAGTTTTGAAGTTGGGTCAAATCAGCATATCAATTTGCAACTAGGTATTGGATTAGCGGCAGTTTTCGGGCACGTGTATCCTATTTATGAAAAATTTAAAGGAGGTAAAGGTGTAGCGACATTATTAGGGATTGTTCTGGCGATTAATTTCCCAGCTGCAGGAGTTAGTTTTATTATTTTCCTTTTGACGTATGTAATTAGTCAATACGTTTCTCTTGGTGCTATTACAGCCGCTTTTTTCTTCCCGTTTGTCACAGTGTTTATTTTTAAGGCTACTTCACCGACCTTAATCTATTTCTCTATTGTTATATCATTTCTAGTAATTTTTACACATAGAAAGAATATTATTAGATTGGTAAACAAGGAAGAAAGCAAGATGCCTTTGAATTTTAAAAACAAGAAATAATGAACCTATAAAGTTCTCGATTGTAGTAACTATCGAAGTACAAGACCACTGAAAAATTTAATTTACATAACATTAATACTATTATTTAGTTGCTCTCAGTTTTTAAGTCAACAAAAGTTTAAAAACGAAGGAGATAAATTAAAGTATGCCAATAAAATATTTGATGAAGGTAATTATACAGAAGCGTATACCTACTTTCTTCAGTTGTTACCTAGCAATAGACTGGATCCAGATATCAATTTTAAATATGGAACTTGTTTACTTTTAACTGGTGATAATAAAAACGAGGCGTTACCATATTTAAACTTTGCATCATCTAAGAATGCAGATCCTAGGGTTCACTTCTTTTTAGGTAAAACCTATCATTTACTATATAAGTTTGGCGAAGCTCAAAAGCACTATAAAGAGTTTAAAGCTAAGGGTTCGCCAGCGGATCTTCAAAAATATGAAGTCGACCTTCACATTAGGATGACACAAAATGGTAAGAAATTGTTGAACAACCTTACGGAACTTATAGTGGATGATAAAGTGGAAACATCTTCGGAGAAATTTCCATACTCCTATGATCTATCTGAAATGGGCGGTAGGATAATTATTTCAGAGGAATTTCAGTCGAAATACGATGCTAAAGTAGGTTTTAGAAGTATGACTTATATCCCCCCTTTAGGAAAAGGAAATGATGTTATCTTTTATGCTAGTTATGGTAAGGATGGTCAAAATGGACTAGATTTATACGCTAGAAAGAGACTGCCCAATGGAGATTGGGGCGATCCTCAAATGTTGCCAGGCCATATTAATACGCCTTATGATGATGCTTATGGGTTTTTGCATTCGTCACAAACTGTTTTTTACTTCTGTTCCAAAGGTCATAACAGTATGGGAGGATTTGATGTGTTTAAATGTTCTTATGACATTTCCACAAATTCGTTCGGCCCTCCTGTTAATTTAGATTATAAAATAAATACGCCAGATGATGAGTTGATGTATGTGGTGGATTCATTGGAGCAAAATGCATACTTCGCGTCTTCAAGAGCTACCAAATATGGCCTAATTGACGTTTATAAAGTGAGGGTTGAAACTTATCCTATTGTTAATGTGCTTTTGGCGGGTGTTTTTGATAATAAAATCAACAATGAGGACATTGCGACCATTAAAATTCAGGATACAAGAAATAGTGAAATAATTGGTATTTATAATCCTAATAGTGATGGGAAATACACTATTATTTTGCCTAAAAGTGGAAATTATAATTTCATAGTTGAGACAGAGCAGAGTGAGAAAATTCATACTAGTCCTGTTATTATCCCTCCTCAAAAGGAGTTTAGACCGCTCAAGCAAAAGATTCTTCTTACTAACGAAGGAGGGGTTGAAAAATTGATCATTCAAAACTTATTCGATGAAGAGTTTGATGAAGAGGAAAGAGAAAGACTTTTGGCTGAAGCAATGCAAATTCTTGCTGATCCAGACATTAACTCAGGTGAGTTTAATGATGTTATAACCAATGTTGACGTGGATTCTGTTCTAGACGGTTCAAATGTGAGATTGGAAGATCTGGTTGACATGAGTCAAACCATGTATGAGGATGCACAGGCTGAGGCGGATGAGGTAAAGGAAAGAATGGAGGCGGCTTTTTCGGTAGCTAATGCCAAAAGTAAAGAAGCTTCAGAAAATGCTAAATTAGCAGAGGAACTACTGAATACTTTGGATGAGATCGATAATCCAATGGAGCGTCAACAACAGGCTAGTTTAGCTAAGGAACTTAATAATAAAGCGAAAGATCAATATATTCAAGCCACAACGGCATATAATTTAGGGAATAGTTTAACTGATCAACATGCCAAGTCCCAAAAGGAAGCAGACGAAAGCAAGTTAACTTTTGAAAGTATTCAGTCTGCAGTCGCTGAAGAAGATCACGAAAAGGCGTTTACACAGTTAAATGAATTAAAAGAGAGATTAGAGAATATTATTTCAGCAGGAGTTGATACAGAGTCTGAATCTGAAAGCATCGCTATAAGAGCGAAGGAAGCGAAGGACTTAGCATTAAAAGAACTGGATCAAGCAAAAGAGTATCGAAAGGAAGAAGAAGCCCTCGGTTTAAGGCTGAATAACTTAAAAAGAGAATATGACAAGTCATCTGCTAAAGACAAACCAAGTGTACAAGTTCAGATTGATGAAATCGAGGAGCAAATTGCCATGAATGGCAAATGGGCAGAGGAATCATACGCTAAGGCGGAAAAACTAGACCAAGAAGCAGATATCTTAAGTCATCAGGCGCAATTACTGGAAGATTTAGCGTATGATTTAGATAACGAAACCACCGCTGAATTGTCAGAAGAGGAGAAAGCAGCACTGTCTACTTTTATGAAGGACAATTCTATTGAAAGCGGTATTAGCAACACGTCTGATGCTTTGAATAAAATCAATAACACAGGTAACGGAACTTCAGATGTAACTGATAATACGAATAACAATGGAGGTAACGGAACTTCTGATGTAACAGATAACTCTGATAATACGAATAACAACGGTGGTAACGGAACTTCAGATGTAACTGATAATACTGACAACACCAACAACAACGGAGGTAATGGAACTTCAGATGTAACCGATAACACTGACAATACGAATAACAACGGAGGTAACGGAACTTCTGATGTAACAGATAACACTGACAATACGAATAACAACGGAGGTAACGGAACTTCTGATGTAGCAGATAATCCGGACAACACTAACAACAATGGTGGTAACGGAACTTCTGATGTAACAGATAACACTGACAATACAAATAATAATGGCGGTAACGGTACATCTGATGTAACAGACAATACAGATAATACAGATTCAAGCCAAGAAGAGTCACCGAGCACAGCCAAAGTAAATAAATACGAAGAGATTATTGCAGGGTTTAACGGTGAGAGTAGATTAAAGGATATTGACAATAATAATTCATTGTCTCCAAGTGAGAAATTAGAGAAAAAGAATGAGGTGCTACAAGATTTAGTCGATAAATACGATTATAAAATTGTAGAAGTAAATAGAGATTTGTTGCAGTCAGATAATAGTGAGGAAAGAGATAATTTGATGGTTTTGAGAAAGAAACTGGATGGCCAAAGAGATGACTATGAAAATGCTATTATTGAAAATGATCAAACATTAGCTTCAACTGCACCTAGCGTTGGAGAAAATTCTTCTGATGAATTGAAGGAGATCATCAATGAAACTAGGCAGAACATATCTAGCCCAGAAGATTTTACTTCTTTGATGGCCGAAGAAGGATCATATATGAGTCAAGATGCTGCTGATGCAATTGCAAAAACCAAGGATGATCGTGACGTAATAATTATCAAAGAACAAGAAAAGTCAGCCTTAGAAGACGATTTAGCAAGTGAAACAAAAGAGAAAAAACAAGTTAAAATTCAAAATGAGATTGATCTTAAAACAGATGAGATCGCAAAATATGAGCTGCTTGTCCGATTGAAACATGAAGAGAAGATATATTCGCCAATACATTTTTTGGATGCAGCGGAGTTTAGCGGACAGCTTTACAATATATTTAAATTTATGTTTGCTAAGGGCTGTGAACAGGCTGCCAAAACAGGTATGAGGTTTAGTGTCAATATTGGTGACAGTGAGTTTTTGAATGAAGATATTTTGGATTTTATCCGAGGGTCATTAAAAGAACATAATGTGAATGCAAAGCTTCTATCATTAGAAGTATTAGAGAACAATGCCATCAGCCATGACGGGCGAATAAAAGATGTTATTTTACAAATCCATGAGTTGGGAATAGAAATCATCATAGACGACTTTGGTATCAACTGCTCAAATTTTGGTCAGATTGAGTCTTTACCGGTGGACATCTTAAAGATCGATGGCTCTTTTATTAAGAATCTTCCCAAATCAGAAAACAGTAAGGTCATCGTCAAAACGATCAAGACCTTTGCTAACGAGAAAAATATAAAACTTGTTGCTGAGTTTGTTTGTGATAAAGAGGTCTATGATATCGTTAAAGAACTTGATATAGACTATGCTCAGGGCTATTATCTGCACGAACCATCCCCAGAAATAAAATAGCAAGGTGTCATCGTTGTTTTCTTTCTTTGAT
>CAJYBK010000182.1 GCA_913064955.1 uncultured Flavobacteriales bacterium | reverse complement strand
GATTAAACCTTAAGATAAGACTTATAAATAAAAAAAGGCTCAGTGATTTCACTGAGCCTTTTTTGTTTCGTATAGTTAAGGTAATTACTTCGTTACCATTACTTTCTTAGTTGAAGATTGATTTGCACCATTGGTAATGTAGTAAAAGTACATACCCTCGGCTAAAGTTGCGGTTGGAATTTGAACGTTACCTTTTGACCCTCCTAATGGCATTACATTAACTACTTGACCAACACTGTTTGTCATTGTTAAAGTAGCATTGTTTGCTTCTCCTGGAACAACATAGTTAATGTTAAACACATCGTTAGTTGGATTTGGATATCCGTTCAATACAAATCCAGACACTTCGTCTAATTCATTTGAATTAGGTAGGATTACGTTTACTTCTAAGTCATCAAAATAGAATCCATCTTCAGTAACTCCTCCATCTGCTCTAATTTGAAATCTAAACATAATGGACTGTCCTAAGTAATCACTTAAGTTAATTTCCTCTTGAACCCAAGTTGTTTGGAAACCATCGTAAAGTGGTTTTCCTTGATCTTGGTCACTGTTCCCAGTCACTGTATACTTACCACATTGTGGTGTCCAAGTACTGCCTCCATTGGTAGAAACTTCAAACTGAACATAATCATACCCTGTTTCAATTTCCCATTTAGCAAAGAAAGTAACATTAGCAGATAGTGCTTGCGTTAGATCAATGGTACTGCTTAAAGTAATTGTTTTGTTTACGTTATTATTATAATCTCCATTAGGCGAATCCGTAATAGAACTTGTGGCAGAATAATAATCAGAAGAGGTTGTTCCCCATGTTTGTGAAACATTCCAGTTATTAAGGTTGTCTGCCATATCATTAAATACTGAAGTGCCTTGACCGTATGTTTTCGTTACAGCGATTGTTTCAGTGAAATAGCCATTATTAACTAATATTTCATATTCAATTAAGTCTCCATCTTGAATTGCCGGGTCTAAAGTGTAAGAAACTGAATCTAAATCAATTTGCAACATAGACATAGCAGTGTGTGTATTTGCACCTCCCATTGTCAAAACATTAGCAGAAACAGGATTGAAACTTACGGTGAAATTTGCCGGATCTTCCAATCCAAGTCGTTGAATATTGTATTTGAAGTAACCACTTGTAGTCGTAATATTACTTGCCGATGCATCGCTCGTTTTAGAGTAATTAGTAATCAAATGAGCGGAAGTTAAATTCGTCCAAACCATAGAATTGCACAAGCCTTCAATTTCATTTGACGCTGGCCAAAAACCATTGTCTCCAATTTCTGGTGTAAATGAAAAGATTCTTGCTTTAGTTGCTAAGTCAGCACCATATTGCCAATCATCAGAATCACCTGCTGCAGGATAAAGCGTTGAACTTAATTTCGCCACCATTCCTAATCCATTATTCTCCACCATCATATCTGAAATTGCCAAATAAGTTGAGTTTTCTGGAGTTAATTCATTACTTGCATATCCATAAGGATAAAGCAATGAATTATCCCAAGAGTGATTGTTCAAAGCCAATCTAAATTCATGTTGTTCACAGAAACTTTTCATTGCTTGATTTTCAACTTCAGAAAAAGGTCCAGTTCCACAGTAAACATCACTGCTTGTATTTTGACTCGTTGATGCTCCACCCCAAGTTGAATTTCCTCCACCATCTATAAAGTCATAGTTTCTGTTATTATCTACGCCATAGTCACCGTTTCCATGGTTTCTTCGGTTTTTACGCCACATACCACCACCGTTGGGCTCATCCACACTATTAAATTGGTATCCATCTGGATTCAAAACAGGAATAAAGTACAATTCTGTATTATCTACAATTCCTTGAACCTCTGGATTGGTAGCATAATTTTCTAATAAAAACCACATGTAGTAAATCAATTGTTGCATGGAAGCTGGTTCACGTGCATGGTGAATGGCATCATACAACATTTCTGGTTCTGCTTCATCTGTATTAGGATTGTCAGAAATTTTAACCCAATAAATTGGCCTTCCTTCTGAAGTAGCATAGTCTGTTCCTCCGTTATCTTCAATAGGAGCTTTAACAGTAATTAAGTTTGGGTATAATGAAGCCATCTGATCCAATTCTGATAACATTTCCGTATAAGTGTAAAAACCACCCATAGAACCTAATTCCCAATTTGCAGGTGTATCATAAACTGGAGCAATTACACCTCCAGTACAATTAGCATTCTTCTCAATATACTCAACTGGCTTTTGGTTTTCTTTTAAGTTTTGGTCTTTGTAAAACTGGCTTACATCTTCTATTAAGATATCCACTTTACATCCTAACATTCTAGCAATTGCTATTTCATTTTCAGAAAAATCTGACTCAATGTACTGACCTGGTTTTTTCTTTCCATGATCTAATGGAACACCTTGCGCTGCCAACAAAGCAATTTGCTCATGACTGCTAAAGTTAATTCTAGCACGGTGCCAGATTTTTTTGTTTTTTTCTGCAGGTTTAACTTCTGCAGGTTTGACGGAAGGCAATAAAGAACTTGGAAGTTGAGCCATACCAATACTTGATAATGCCAACATTCCTAAGAGTAAATTTAGTTTCATAAAATGAGTTTTGGTTGATTAAACCATCGGTTTTTGGTTTAAACGAGTTGTTTCATTGGTTGAACGTAAAGTTAGTAAAAAAAATTAAACTAAACTATTCGACCTAAAAACACCTAAAAATTGTGATAGTTGCCTTGAGGATTTATTATTTTAAGGAATACTTGTATTCCATTAAATCGCCATTTTCATCATATTCCTGATCTCCGTATTCATCGTATTTTTGAAATATTAATTGATCGCCATTAATTTCATAAACATCAAAACCTGAAATTATTTTTTCAACTGAGCCGTTATTATCTATAACAGCAAAACAACTTTTATCTTCTACATTAGTAAAATGTAAAAGGCTATTCTCTTCCAAAGGATAGACATTGTAAAAGTTCTTATAATTTGGAATGTCAATGATTTCCCAATTTTTTGAATAGATTCCAGCACTGCCAGAATTTAAAGCGAAATACTCATTGTATTCGTTATAATAGGAGCCAAAATTATTGCTTACACAATAGCCAAAAGGAGTTTGGATAATACTTGCGCCATCTTTTTTATAAACCCAATTCGCACCCTCTTTTTCCCATACTATATCTCTGTTGGCTTTGTATTCAAAACTAAAGGCATAGTCTAATTCACCAAAAACGTCCTGGGTTTCGCGTGCAGAACTTACTACTAGGATTTTATTTGTTGTAACACTTATTTTTGCAAGTAAGTCCTTTTTGGCATCTTTGGTATAAGGCTCCGTTCTAGTAAATGGGTCGTTAGATAAATAATAAAGAGTATTGAGCACGACAACTCCCTCGTTAGTGACTAACAGATCTGAACCATTTAAACTAGGTAATGAAAACACCAATTGCTGGCTGAAATCGTATGTCTTTGTTATATACATTGAATCTTGTGAAATATAAAAAAGCATATCATTGGTTTCACAAATCCAGTCAACATCTGAAACAAGAATGTCAATTCGTTGATTTATATCATCACTGCTGAACAAAGAGTACTTGCCATTAGTTTGAGCCGCTAAATAATAATGGCCAAGCGTTAACTCTATTGTTGAATCTAGTATAAATGGTTGTTGAACTATTTTTTGATCAGGGTCTAAAGGACCTAAGTACTTATAATATTCTGCATTTTTATAGGGAAGGTCACTTGAAGAAAATTCAGTTATTACTTTGAAAGAACTGTTGTAAGACACATAGTCTCTAGTGGTGGAGTCCAACTGAGTTCTATTAAGTCCTAAGTAGTCTACCCAATCTGTATAAAAGTCCTGTCTGAATTGAGAGGTAAATCCATTTTTTGTAATAATAATGTCTTCATAAATTGGTTGCAGTAACCATTTGTGATTTTGATTGTCCCAAAGGCCGGTATTGTAATGTCCTTTAGTGATTTCGTACAAATACATTGGATCTCCATAATCATCATATGTTTCATAGCCATCTTCATCCAAATAAGGCAACTCCATTATTTCCGTTTCTGATACATTTCTGATGATGCTGTAATCTCCATAATTTTCAATACCTGATAAAATTCTGCTAGAAGGTTTTGTTTTCGCTTTAATCCATTCACTCTCTCTGGTCATAACATCAATTGGACCTTTGCCAAAAAATGGAGCGTTTACTTTGGATTTATAAAAGCCTAATTCAGGAATATGGAAATGTTGGTAGAAATTGCCGTTTGAATAGTTAATTGCAGATTCATGTCCTTGATTATAGGTGCCAGAAATTAGCCCTTCGTTAAAATTAATTTTTGCCCAAGAATTATGTCCAAACAGGAGGCCAAAAGTATTTATCAACATGCATTGACCGTCCTTGAAGAGATAATGATCTCCGTTTCCAACTATAATCTGCTTGGAGGAGTCGGCATCATAGATCTTTGTAGCCAAACCTATTTCGTCTTCAATATCGTAAGTGCTGATTAAGTTGCCAGATAGGTCAAAAAGAAGAAACTTCTCATCACGGCTAATTATTTCATTGGTTGAAGGATTAGTCTCATACTGAATATCACGAGTAACAAATTTATTGTTTTGAAAATTTACCTCATCATATATTGGTTCAATTATCCACGTATTTGATTTTGTATTCCAAACACCACTACAGTGCTTTCCTGGAATTTCCATGTACAATGGATTTCCTTCATCATTATAAACCTGAAGACCACTTTCAGTATCTATTTTTGCCAACACTTCAGAGGGTAGGGAGTGCCTGATAATGATGTTTTCATTTTGCACTTCCACCCCAGAATAGAAATAAGGCTCTGAATAATACTCGCGATATTCAGTTTGATTGGTGATAGGTAGCCACAAAACTCTTTCACTTGTAACATGGACACCATTTTCATTGTAAAAAACTACCATTCTTTCCAAATCTTGAATCAATGCATATTTTTGACTTGAATCTGTTTTAAAATCTGATTTGTAAAAAGTCGAAAATTTTTCTTGGATAGCTTCAGGAGATTTTGCTTTTTCTGGATGATAATCTGATGCTCCCTCTATTATCCATGCCGACAATTCATAGTAGTATTCTGTTGTGTCTTTTTGGATAGTTCGTGTAAAGTCCAGTTTATTTTCTGAAATGTCGTAAACTTCTATTTTAATGGAAGTGTTTTCTGCGTTTTTGAAGTCGCAATAATTGATGTATAGTTTTTGATTGTCCAATCTCCATTTCACATTCTTAAAAACGGAAATTTGTTTTCCTTTTTTGGAATCAAAAACAAGAAGATTGCATATGTTTTTCTCCTCAGACTGACCAACTAATATAATTTCTTCAACAGGCACAACTCCTAAACTAGAAAGAGGATCTGCAGCATATCTAACTAATCTTTCTCCAAGAGCTTCTCCATCATTAGTTACAGACCATTGCTCCAAATGATATACAGGAAAGTCGTACCATTATTTTTTTTCTTGAATATACAATTCTGTCAATTCTCCTGTTTCAATTGTGAAATTTTCATTATGAAAAATCCCTTTAACAGCTCCTGTCTTTCTATCGTATGTACCATAGAAATCATTGCCAAGTTCAAAAACAAACTGATTAGAAAGCGGAGAAACCCACTTGGATTGCATGACATCAAATAAGCCTTGTTTCTTTCCTTTGGTTGCAATACTGGTTAGGATTTCAAAATTGGCTTGGGCTAACGTTGACAAAGTAAAACAAGCAGTAAATAGGCTATATAGTAATTTCTTCATGATCTTCATAACTCAAAAATAAGAAAGAAGATACATGAGTTCATAAGAAAAACGTGTTTTTACTTTTTCCTGTCGTATTGATCAACAACAAAGTCATAGTTGTTTTTCTCATCTTTTTCATGACGCATTATTTCTTTGCAAAACCAATCTTCTGGATCAAATTTGGGAAAGAAGGCATCTGCATCAAATGCTTCATGGATATGCGTAAGGTACATCCTATCTGCTAAATCATGCTTCAATGAGTAGTCGTAAATTTGGCCACCACCAATGATAAAACATTCTGTTTCACCTTCAAACTTTGCCAATTCAATACCTTCTTCAATGCTATTTACCACCACACAATTCTCTGCATGAAAACCTTCTTGACGGGTTACGATAACATTGGTTCTGTTTTTTAAAGGACGATACTTTTCAGGTATAGAATCGTAATTCTTTCTACCCATTATAACGAAATGACCAGTTGTAGTCTGGGTAAAAAACTTCATGTCTTTGGGCAGGTGCCAAATCAAGTCATTGTCTTTTCCTATTTCTCTGTTTTGACCTAAAGCCGCAATTAGTGATACTTTCATTATTTGTTTCGTCTTAAGTCCTACGTATTACGTAAGACGTATTACTTAGTACGTTCCTTAAACTGAAACCGCTCCTTTAATATGTGGATGAGGATCATAATTCAATAATTCAAAATCTTCAAACTTAAATGCTGTTATGTCCATCACCTCAGGATTGATTTTCATCGTTGGCAATTTTCTAGGTTCTCTAGATAGTTGTAATTCTGCTTGCTCCAAGTGATTGTTATACAAATGCACATCACCAAAAGTATGAATGAACTCTCCCGCTTCCAATCCACAAACTTGTGCCACCATCATAGTAAACAAAGCATAAGAGGCAATGTTAAATGGGACTCCTAAAAACGTATCAGCAGATCTTTGGTATAATTGACAAGATAGTTTTCCTTCAGAAACATAAAACTGAAAGAATGCATGACATGGAGGAAGCGCTGCTTTACCATTGGCAACATTCTCGTCAAAACTTACGCTTGTATCTGGCATTACAGATGGATTCCATGCAGAAACGATAATTCGTCTACTGTTAGGGTTGGTTTTCAAGGTCTTGATTACGTCTTGCAATTGGTCAATATCATCACTGTTCCAATTTCTCCACTGGTGTCCGTAAACAGGCCCTAGGTCTCCATTTTCATCTGCCCATGCATCCCAAATTTTTACACCGTTTTCTTGCAAATTTTTGA
>CAJYBK010000181.1 GCA_913064955.1 uncultured Flavobacteriales bacterium | reverse complement strand
CGGAACGTTATGGTGTAGCAGAGTTCAATGAAGATGGTGTAGTCACAAGCTTGGAAGAAAAAACTACAGAACCTAAAAGTAATTACGCTGTTGTGGGCCTATACTTCTACCACAATGATGTAGTCAAAAAAGCAAAAGATGTTAAAACTAGCCACAGCGGTGAACTTGAGAACACAACGCTTAATCAGGACTACCTTGAAGAGAACAGACTTAAAGTTGAGCTTATGGGACGTGGATATGCATGTCTGGATACAGGTACTCATGAGAGTCTTCTTGAAGCTTCAAATTTCATTCAAACTATTGAAAAATCATACGCAGAATGGAGAGCACAAAATTCTGCAAAAGAAATTATAGTAACAGAAGGACCAAGTTGTACTCAGGATGGGGTTTGCGAATAAGAGGAAAGAGTTTTAAATATTGATACTAAAAACCTACCCTCAGCATAACTCTTGCTATTTCTCTATTGAAACCGGTGAAGTAAAGGCGTTGGTAATAGTAGAGGCCTAGATTGATTTTTTTGAGAGAATGACTCAAACCAATAACACTTGCTATATTTAATGGACCTCTATAATAAGAAGACAAACGTGTTCTTCCTGGCGTGTCTTCAAAACCTTTAAATTCTTCTCCCGTTATCAGTTTTCCATAAGGAAATATTAAAAGTTGTTGATCATAAAAAACACCCAATTCTAAAGCAAATAATCTGGATTTTAAAGTAAAATCATGAACGGCAAGTAACTCTACGTTGTATGATACAAATCTATTTTTAAAAGCAATGGCATTGGTATAAAAATTTGTATCAATATCAGTAGCCTTGGAACGAAAAGTATTTACTCCCATACTAAGTTTAGGTTTAATAAATTTAGTTGAAAAAGAATGAAGAGATACTTTAAATCCTGTGTTAAGAACAATACGAGAATCTAATTGCTCCATACCCGTAGGTATTCTTAATGATTTATCCTTAGGGAACAAGTAAGAAGATCCTATATCCAAAGAGAAATTAACTCTTTTTTCATATAAAGTATCTTGTGCAAATAACGTAACTTGAACCACTAGTACCAGTATGAATAATGTACTAAATCTTATCATTTTCTAGTAAAAAAATTATAAACTATTACGCCACCTGTGTTAATGTTTTGCTGTGCTATTTCATTAAAATATGACCCAGGCTCTCCATCATAAGGATATCCTAAAACAAGAATTGTATCAGATTTGTCAAATGAATTCATAAATATATGCGAATAAACGCCCTTCATATAGTTTGACTCCGAATCAGGAGTACCATAAGATGTATGCTTCCCAGATTCAGAATACCAAATGAGATGACTTTGTAAAGTTTTCATTTTTATTTCATCTTCATAAATAATCAGATTACCATTTTTCTTAACATGAATTAATGCTTTATTAGTAGGTATTATTGTATCCAGAAAATAATAAGTGGTTATATTATCCCAAGTGGTTTCAAACTCGTACATAACAGAATAACTCCATTGCCATTTTCCCACAAAAAAATCTGGTGTAGTTTTAGTTCTATCAGGCTTCTTACATGATGAAAAAATACCAATTAATACAAAAAGAAATAAAAGGTTCTTCATAGCACTAAATTACAAATTTATATGACATTTTGGTGAAACAGTCAAAACTAAGTCAGATTAAAATAGAAACTCACAACAACACATCATTGCATGTAGAGCCACCTTATTTCATCCTATAATAAACAACTCTCTTTGTTTCGAAAAACTCTTGTTTAAAGAATTTCGACAAATCATATAGCGCTGGAAAATGCTTGCTCTGAACTTCACTCAATTCTTCATGGATATCACCGCCTTTAAGGTATAGAATTCCATTATTTAGATCATTGAAGTTATTACCAGAGAATTTTGCTTTTGTCCAAGGCATGAATTTATTCATACGAGTCACTGCCCTACTTACAATAAAGTCATATTGACCTTTAATATTTTCTGCCCTGTCATGTGTTCCCGTTACATTGGTTAAACCAAGTGTCAACGCAACTTCATTTACCACTTTAATTTTCTTACCGATAGAATCCACTAAGTGGAATTCACTCTCTGGAAACATTATCGCCAAAGGAATACCAGGAAACCCTCCTCCAGTACCAATGTCCATAATTTTGGTCCCAGGCTTAAATGAAATAACCTTGGCTATTCCTAATGAATGCAGTACATGACGCTCATCGAAGTTTTCCATATCCTTCCTAGAAATGACATTAATTTGTTCATTCCAGTATTGATACAATTCCTTTAACTGATTAAGTTTGGCTAGTTTTTCATCAGTAATATCTGGGAAGTATTGCTTAAAATCGATTTTCATTGAATTATCTTTAATTGGGAAACAATGATTTTAGATTCCGTCTTTGGTATGCTTTAAAATATTAAACAAGAATTCTCTTGCTCTGAACAGCTGTGCTTTTACTGTGCCCAATGGAAGGTCCAATTCTTTGGAAATTTCATCATAACTCAATTCCTTGAAGTAACGCATTTCTACAAGCATCTTATACCTAGGCTTCAATCGCTTAACCACATTTCTCATGATAACCAATTTCTGCTCTCTTATTGCTACTTGCTCAGGGTTTAATCCTTCCGACTTTAATTCTATCATCAAAGAATCACCGTCATCATTATTATATCTATTATCTAGCGATAAAACGTTCTTTTTCTTCTTTCTAAGGAAGTCAATGCAATTATTGGTGGCAATCTTAAATAACCATGTACTAAATGCAAAATTGGGCGTATATTGATGTAATCTATTAAATGCTTTTCCAAACGCTTCTATTGTCAAATCATCTGCATCATCAGAATTATTGACCATTTTGAGCAACATATAAAAAATAGACTCTTTGTATCTATCCATTAGCTCAGCATAAGCTTTTTGGTCTTTATCATGAACCGCTCTTTGGACAAGACCGTAATCGTGTCTCGCTTTATCAGAAAGGTGGCTTAAATCTAGTGCTTCTTGGCTCATTGTGATTAACGGAGTTTATTGTATCTATTATTGGTAAAAAGTAGATATGGATTTAAATATAAC
Organism: uncultured Flavobacteriales bacterium; assembly: GCA_913064955.1. Classification (GTDB taxonomy): domain Bacteria; phylum Bacteroidota; class Bacteroidia; order Flavobacteriales_D; family Parvicellaceae; genus Parvicella. The sequence goes on along the minus strand of CAJYBK010000181.1, from coordinate 3,980 downwards.
ATTATAATTTCAAAGATGGGAATCCATATGATTACATCTTTTGACATCATGGTCTTGAAAACTCTATAACTTGTGATATACTGCAAGACAATTCTTATGCCAATCATACCGAGTGGAATGTAAAACATAGGATGTACAATTGAAGTAACAATGGCTAGTGTCAAAAACAAAACATAACTCAATGGATATAATCCTAACAAAAACTTATGGTAAGTTCTGTAATACTTCCCTGTAGTGAGGTGTCTGCGTTTCTGTACTCTCCATGCAGAGAAGGTAGGCTCCGCCTTACTCAATGTAATGGAATCCGGAGTGAAACAAATATTAGTATTGCGCTTATTAGCAGTTGCATTTACAAATAGGTCATCATCACCTGAAGCGATATGATAGTGACTTTTAAACCCTCTTACACTGTCGTATAATTCATTCTTATAACCTAAATTTCTTCCTACGCCCATATAAGGTGTACCGGCTTTTGCAAAAGACAAATACTGCAAGGCAATATTACAAGCATCATATCGAATCAACTTATTAACCATGCCTTTTTCAGGTACAAACCCTCCAGCACCTAGTACTAACGTTTTTTTAACAGAGAATTTTTCTGCCATATCGCGCAACCAGTTTCGAGAGACAGGATAACAATCTGCATCTATGAAGATTAATTGGTCGTGCTTGGCTGCTTTAACACCTAGAGTTAGTGCGTATTTCTTAGCATAACCATCCTTTCCTGCATCTGGAATATTGACTAGTTTGATATTGTCAAATTTTCTGGAGAACTCCTCCATCACGTCCCAAGTTTCATCCCAACTTCTATCGTTCACAATTACCACTTGATAATTGGGATAATCTTGATCTAAAACCTTTGGTAAATACTCCATCAAATTCTGCTCTTCGTTGCGAGCACAAATGATGACAGAAACTGGTTTCAACTCATTTTTCTCTGCTTCCTTTTTTCCGCGGATAAGCATCCTTGCAAAAAACAGCAAAAAATAAACTAGTTGGATTAAAAAGAAGACTCCAGTTACTAGTAATAATATATTTGGCAAATCAAATTTCAACGTATATCACATCTCATAATAAGTTACAAAAGTATCCTTAATAATATCGCTTATTACAATTACAACTTAAGGTAATCCACAATGAATTCTTAATTCAGGATAAAAGCTTTTTGGATGCCTTCTGCTCCGCTTTTCTTTTGGTGGAACTTGACGCTCTAGATTTTTCCTCTCCATCGATAAGGATAGCCATCACAAAAGTAATTTTCCCTTTCTCCAATGGTATTTCCTCCACCAATGAAAAAACAATCTCCTTCTTTTCTTTTTGACATTGAATAATCAACTGACTTTTGTAGTCTATATTTTGCAAAGCAATTTCTTCAAAATTCCAAGAATCATTGAAGATGTTTTTCTTTAAAGCTATAGCGGTGTTTTTATAGCCAATATCCAAAATCATAGCTCCAACAATGGATTCAAAAGTATTCCCAAGAAGAGAATTGAACCTGTTCTTTGTTTTATGGTAATGAATCAATGGCTCCAAACCCAATTTGTCACCGATTAAATTTAGGCTATCTCTGCTTACAATACGCGCTCTCATTTGCGTTAATTGCCCTTCTGATTTTTTAGGGAATTTCAAATACAATATTTCCGCAACAACCGAACTTATTATGGCATCTCCTAAAAACTCCAAACGTTCGTTATGAATGATATCCTTAGTTTTATCTCTTTGAATTGACTTATGCGTCAGAGCCTGCTCATAGAAATTTAAATTTCTAGGACGCACACCAAAAGTTGATTTTACAAAATAAATGATTTCTTTTTGTCGGTTCGTATATTTTGGACCGAAAAGAAAGGTTTTAAGCATTGTACTTCTTAACAATGATTGAAGTATTGTGACCTCCGAATCCAAAAGTGTTACAAAGTGCTGCTCTTACCTCTCGCTTTTGCGCTTTATTAAAAGTAAAGTTCAATTTGTAATCAATGTCTTCATCTTCTACTTCAAAGTTAATAGTAGGAGGAATAATATCTTCTTGCACAGCCTTTACACAAGCAATCGCCTCTATCGCACCAGCAGCACCTAGAAGGTGACCTGTCATAGATTTGGTAGAACTAATGTTTAGGTTGTAGGCATGATCCCCGAATACTTTTTTGATAGCAATGGTTTCTGCAATATCTCCAAGAGGAGTTGATGTACCGTGAACATTAACATAATCAATGTCCTCAGGTTTCATTCCTGCATCATCCAATGCGTTGATCATCACATTCTTTGCTCCTAACCCTTCTGGGTGTGGTGCTGTCATGTGATATGCATCTGCAGACAAACCTCCACCTACTACTTCAGCGTAGATTTTAGCACCTCTTGCTTTTGCATGCTCTAATTCTTCCAAGATTAACGCTCCAGATCCTTCTCCTAAAACAAATCCATCTCTAGTTTTGTCAAAAGGTCGTGATGCCGTAGCTGGCGAATCATTTCTTGTTGAAAGTGCTCTTAAAGCATTGAATCCTCCAATACCTGCAATATTAACTGCTGCCTCAGAACCTCCAGAAACGATCACGTCTGCTTTACCTAATTGAATCAACATTAATGAATCAATTAATGCATTGGTTGCCGAAGCACATGCAGATACAGTTACGTAATTAGGTCCTCTAAAGCCAAACTTCATGGAAATATGCCCAGCAGCAATATCTACAATCATTTTAGGAATAAAGAATGGATTAAATTTCGGAGTTCCGTCACCTGCAGCATAATTGAAACACTCCTCTTGGAATGTACCCAAACCACCGATTCCTGATCCCCAAACAACTCCACATCTATCCAGATTTACTTTCTCGATATCAATTCCAGAGTCGTTGATTGCTTCAATAGAAGAAAACATAGCATATTGAGAAAAGAGGTCAAGTTTCCTCGCCTCTTTTCTTTCAATAAGTTCTTCTACATTGAAGTTTTTTACTTCGCAAGCGAACTGAGTTTTGAAAAGTCCAGCGTCAAATTTTGTAATTGGGGCAGCCCCGCTTACACCATCAACTAAATTCTTCCAGAATTCATCTAAAGAATTACCTATAGGAGTCAATGCTCCCATACCTGTTACAACTACTCTTCTCTTACTCATAAAACGCTTTTGAAAATAATTACATATTTTTCTCGATATAACTTACAGCCTCACCTACAGTTTGGATGTTTTCAGCTTGATCGTCTGGAATAGCAATATTGAATTCTTTTTCGAACTCCATAATAAGCTCTACAGTATCTAGAGAATCTGCTCCAAGATCGTTTGTGAAACTTGCTTCTTGAGAAACTTCTCCTTCGTCAACTCCCAATTTATCTACGATAATTGCGACAACTCTTGTTTTTACGTCTGACATTTTTTCTTATTTTAATGATTAATTCAGCCTGCAAATAAAATACTTTTACATTACCCAACAAAATACTTTGAAGGAAAGTTATCCTCAAAAGTCATTTTTTGACCTATTTTCGGCTGTTTTATTGATTTATTGTTTAATTTTTAAAGTTCTCCTAACTTCATTTTCTGGTATTTAGCGGAAAGGTACGCCAAAACATTCGTAAATGCACTGAATGCTTCATCAGTTGAAGAAGAAATATCCTTTCCTTGTAATTTCAAAATCAACTTTGCATATAACGCATTAAAGAAAATCTCAATACTGGATGCATTTGGATTATTGGAAACTTGCTTAAACTCTTCCAAATATACTTCTGCCGATTTATACAATGACTCGTACTTTTCATCCTTATAGTATTCTAATAAAGACATGTGCAAAACAGCCATTTCAGAAACCACATCATTTACTTCATGTAAGTGACCACTTTTCTCAATTCTTTGCAATTGCATTTTTTGAGCAATGTCTTGGTACCAATTCTTCAACTTCTCTCTGTCCGAATCCGACAATTCTTGTTTGTCCAAAATGTATTCAGATATCGTTTCTATTTTGAACTTACAAGCACGAACCACATCCTCAATTTGCCACATT
>CAJYBK010000180.1 GCA_913064955.1 uncultured Flavobacteriales bacterium | reverse complement strand
CTAACAATGATTTATACTCCCTTTCAAAAGTATATGACCGAACCGAACAGAAAGGTTGTATTTGGTAGTAAATGGCCTTCTTTTAGAGGAACCATAGAAAGAGGGTTACCTAACTTTATGGGTAGTGACATTGATTACACTTATCTGCAAGGGACTATTTCTCAGAGTATAAAAATTGGTACTATCGGTAATACAGACTATAAAGCTATAGTGGGGAAATTCATCAATACCAATGACTTGAGATATGTAGATCAAAAGATTTTTCCTAGGGGAGATCAATGGTTTTTTGCCTCACTAATGGAGTCGATGCAAATTCAAGACACTACCCTCACCGTGAGAGATTTCTATTATCAATTGCATGTTAAACATCATTTTAATGGAGCCATTGTCAATTACATACCATTGGTTAAGAAATTAGGGATTCATGCTGTGGTGGGTGCAAGTACTCTCTACATCAAAGAAAGTCAATATCGATATGGCGAAGTATATTTAGGAATGGAAAAGACCTTTAAAATGCAACGATCAAGAATTCGTTTAGGAGTATATTTTGTGGAAGCAAAATCCAACTATAGCGACATTGCTCCAAGGATAAAATTTGCCGTAAACAGATACAGTCTGAGAGATAAAAGTTGGGGATACTAGTTCACTTCTTTAACATAGATAACTACATTACAAACACATGGATTGCCACAGTCAGGACAATTGTATCCCTTCTGGATACTATCTTCCTTCCAATAATTGGAAATCTTTTTGATAATCTTAAAACCAGCATAGATGTGAATTTGATGCATTGCTACAACCCCTTTTCTATCCCATGCTACACAATAGCATTCAGAAACATTTAATTCAGTTGATAGTCTTACCACTTCACTAAAAATATGCGTTCCAATTCCTCTTCTTTGAAAATCTGGATGGACGCCAATGGTCTTTACCTCCAAAATATTATCACTGCTTAATTCGTCCAGGTAATTTGCTTCGGACTTAGTTTTTACTTTCACCACAAAAAAGCCTACAATACTATTCTCCATGATTGCAACACGCAAAATAGATTGCTCATTCATATCAATGAAGTCTTGTGCCGAGTAGTAATCCTGACCAAACAAATGGTTAGAAACAAAAAGAAGCGCAGGTAAGTGCGCTTCTTTAAATGAGATATAAGTTATTTTACTTTTAGCTGAAATCGTGTTAGAATTTCCAGTTAAAACCAATACTTGGAAGAATAGGCAATTGATTTACTCTTTCATTTGTAATTCTATCTACGTAGAAAACGTTCTTTCTAGAATAAGCATTGGTTACACTTGCGTTGATTTCCATTTTAGATTTGTCAGAAAGTTTGATGGTTCTTTTTACAGAAATATCTAACCTGTGATATGTTGGTAATCTACCTTCATTCAAATCGCTATAAATAACGCTTAAATCATCTGTATTAGCAGTAGTTACATCCGTTCCAATTCCTTGAGAAAAGTCTATGTTTTGATAATAACCTTGCGTTTGTGTGAAAGGCAAACCTGTTCCAAAATTCCACCTAAAGTCAATTTCCCAGTTATGATCATCATCCAAGAAGTAAGTAGTAACTAAGTTAATATTGTGTCTTCTATCAAACACAGGAGAATAAGTAGCATCTACTCCATTCCATCTATCCACTTTACCAAGAGAATATACAAACCAAACGTACAATCTATCTGTTGTGTATTTGGTTACTACATCCACTCCTTTAGCAGAACCAGTTTCAATAATAAAATCTTTCTTTAAGATATCTGGTTTATCAGAATTCTGACCACCATCTTCATCATAGATTTTGTTTCTATTGATATTGGTCAACTGCGTGAACCATTTGTAATATCCTTCTAGGTTTATAGAAACATGTTTTCCTAAATCTTGTTCAAATCCAAGAATTGCATGCGTTGCTTTTTGTAATGAATGTGTTCTGTCTCTAACTTCTCCAGACTCCGTAATAATTTCGTCTTGAAGATTATCTGGTCCTGATAGGAATCCGTAAAACAAGTTCACTACATCTCTATCAGAATTAGCTGCAATAACATTTTGAGAATAAACACCTCCTGCCGCTTTGATTCTAAAATCTTCGTTCACGTTAACTTTCATTCCCAACCTTGGCTCAGGAGAAAAATCTCCTAAAGAAGCATAATATTGAGCTCTAAAACTTGGATTAATCACCAATATACCTCTATTGATTCTATAATCAACATATGCTCCAATCTCAGTTGTGTTATTGTCTTGACTTACTACTCTCCCTACTGAATTGACCGCATTAAATTCAGTTTTAAAACCTGATACTTCAACTCCGTACTTCACTACATCATCTTTCAAGAAATATTTAAAGTCAAAGCCTAAGTTAAAATTGTCGATAGCACTGTTCTTAGAAACCTGCGCAGAATCTGTAGCCAAAAATTCACCCACACTAATATCATATTTAGAGTATCCAAACTTACCGCTAATTTGAACTGGAGAACCTGTAGGTAATAAAACGAAGTTACTTCCTCCACCAAACGAGTTCCAATTTAAATCAGGAATATCTGCCCAAGAAACTCTGTCTCTAAAGTTATAACCGAACATATTAAATTTACTTCCTGTAGGGCTACTAAAAGTAATTTTACCGAATACATCTGTATAGTTGAAAGGTAATCCTTCTTCACTAACGTAACTGTACAATAATTTTGATGATTGCTCTAGATAAGATGTTTTAGCAGAAAGCACATATGATATTGTTCCAGAATTAGCGTCCTCTCTTAACTTCTTGATAGGACCTTCTAAAGTTAATTTAGCTCCGAAAGGATTTACACTAACTTTTCCTCCCATTTCTTTTTTGTTTCCATCGATGTAGGACACATCCATAACAGAAGATATTCTTCCTCCATACTCAGCTCCAAAACCACCTGTATAAATTTCTGCATTTTTGATCAACTCCGTATCAAACACTGAAAAGAAACCAATAGAGTGAAATGGATTGTAAACAATCATTCCTTCCAATAAAACTTTATTTTGAACAGGTGAACCTCCTCTAATGTACATTTGACCACCTTGATCTCCAGTAGTTACTACTCCCGGTACAGTTTGAAAATAGGTTGCTAAATCTGGCTCACCACCTGTAGCAACAACCGCAGAAATCTCTTTCTTAGTTGCTTTGATGGTACCAGTATTTACATTGTCTTGATTGTCTTTCTTAGCAGCGTTTACTTCAACGCCTTCTAGAACTTTACCTTGCTTAAGGTAGATGTTTTGAGTAGCCACTTTACCAGCAGATACAACAACCGTTGCCGTATAAGTTTCGTATTCCACATTGGTTACTTCCAACGTATAAGTACCTGGATTAACCATACTTACTTGATAAACTCCGTTTACATCTGTGGATGCTCCTTTGCCTAATTCTTTAACTAAAACATTGGTAAAAATGACTGCTGCACCAGACGACTTATCATAAACCGTCCCTCTTATTGTCCCTGTCTTCTGAGCGTTTCCGGATAAAACTGCTCCCAAAACAATAGTAAAAACTAATAAAAATCTCTTCACTTTAAAGAATATTGATTAAGTCGCAAATGTAACCAATATATACAAATCAACATCCTATTTAAAGCGAGTAATTGCTATAAATGTATAAAAGGTTTAAATGAATGATGGAAAGGAATTATTAATTCCCCGGAGTGATGTAATTAGAATATCCACCTTCTAGTTCCAATACTGTTGTGAAATCCATGTTCTTCATCATACTCAAAGCCTTACCGCTTCTTCCTCCACTGTGACAGTAAATTACAACAGGTTTTGTCTTGTCTAATTTATTGATTTCTGCTTCAAAATTGGCACCATTAAAATCAATATTAACAGCATTTGGAATATATCCTCCTTCATATTCTCCTGGAGTTCTTACGTCTACAATTTGTACGTCTTTATTCTCTTGAATAAAAGAAAGAAAAGTTACTTCATCGACACGCTCTATTCTTTTTTCTCCTGTTTGAGAAGATTCAGATTTAGAATCATTAGATGTGGAAGTTTCTTCTTTTTGCCCGCAAGATGCTACTGCAAAACCTAAAAATGCTACTATGATTAATTTTTTCATGATAATTGGTCTATTTTAATTTCTACAAATATACACAATGGAACTCAGCTAGTACAAACATTTTTTTGTGACAAAAGCTACAGAAAGATTTCTCCTTTATATAACTTTGCAACATGACAATGACTGAAGTAACATACAAAAACTGGAGTTTTAAACCGAATAGAGAAGAAACAGCCCGAGCCTATGCTGCTGTAAAAAGAGCAAGTGCGGAGGAGAGTGAATCTATAGAAGGGGTCAATTATGCTAAACAAAGAGATAGGGTTTTTCCAAAAGAGATAAAAGAACTTTTTGAGGCATTGGGAATCGACTATAAAAAAGAACCTGAAGTAAGTCATTATAAAGAACTTGGTAATGGCGAACATCTTTATACTGGATGGTTTCATTTCAAAGGCTCATTTGATGGACCGGATTATTTAGACAAAATCTCACAAGAGAATACAGAAGATAAAAAAGAATTCAACGTATTTGCAATTACCAAAAGATTCAGTATTGGATTTAGAAACGAAAGTTTTTTAGCCAATTTTGAGGATAGATCTAACCTTGTGCAAGTAGAGTTTGAATGCATCATACCGTGGGTTTTGGATGTAGAATTTGAACCTGAAGAAATTCCAGAAGACTAAAAAAAAGTCAAGTTTATCGTTTTTTTTACAGCCGTATTTATTTTTTGGTTTTATTTGCAGCAAATATTACAAATCAAAATTTATTTATGTTACCTTTTAGCTGATGAAAAACACTTATTTTAACTTGATTGATCAATCTTATTATTTTCCGCAAGATGGATTTGATTTGAATGACAACAACTTAACCTTTAACGGGGTTTCCATTAAGTATTTAATAGAAAAATACGGTACACCATTTAGGTTAATGTATCTTCCAAAAATTGGAGATCAAATTAAAAAAGCCAGAAATCTGTTCAACAGAGCAATTAAATCGCACGATTACAACGGATCTTATAACTTCTGTTATTGTACCAAGACCAGTCACTTTCACCACATTGTAAGTACTGCGTTAAAGCAAAAAGTTAATCTCGAGACTTCTTCCGCCTTTGATATCGATTTAATTGAAAAATTATATGAAAGAGGAGAGTTAAAAAAAGATATAATGATTATTCATAACGGATACAAAACCGATGAATACATTACAAAAATTTTAAGATTACAAGAAAAAGGATTTACTAATTCAACTATCATTCTAGACAGTATCACGGAAATTGAGAGAATAGAAAAATTACTCAATGGAAGAACAATAGAAATCGGTATCAGAATGGCAATTGATGAAGAGCCACAATCTTCTTATTACACTTCTAGATTAGGAATTAGAAGTAACGAATTAATCAATTTATATCAGAAAAAATTAAAAGGAAATAAAGCATTCAAATTGAAAATGCTTCACTTCTTTGTTGATTCAGGTATAAAAGACACGATCTATTATTGGGGAGAATTCAATAAGGCTATCAAATTATATTGCAAGTTGCAAAAGATATGCCCAACGATGGATTCTTTTGATTTAGGTGGTGGATTTCCTATTAGAAATCATCTTGGTTTTAAATATGATTATGAATACATGATCAACGAAATTGTAAAAAACATCAAAGAAACTTGCACGGCAGAAGGCGTGCCTGATCCTAATATTGTTACTGAATTTGGTAAATATACGGTAGGAGAAGCAGGTGCAACCATCTTTAAAGTGATAGAACAAAAGCAACAAAATGATCAAGAGCGTTGGTACATCGTGGACAACAGTTTAATGAACACTATTCCAGATGCTTGGTCTATCAATGAGAAATTTATCCTCCTTCCTATTAACAAATGGGGCAATGAAGCAGTAAGAGCAAATATTGGAGGAATAAGTTGCGACCATTCGGATTACTACAATTCTGAAGATTTCAACCAGCAGATTATGCTTCCTGAGTATAAAAACTCTGATAAAGAACCATTGTACCTTGGATTCTTTCACACAGGTGCATACCAAGATGCTATTAGTGGATATGGTGGATTGAAGCACTGTTTAATTCCCGCACCTAAGCATGTAATTGTAGATAGGGACAAGAAAGGAAATTATGTCGACTATGTGTATCGAAATGAACAAACAGTAGAAGATATGATGGATATCTTAGGATACGAGTAATTCTGAACTAAAAATTTCAATAATTGAGATTTCTCCACAAGGTGGAAATTTCATAGAAAAAAAACTTAAAACTAACGATTAAATAAAATGAAAGGACCAATATCAAACTTTGTAACAGAACACTACAAACATTTTAATGCTGCTGCCTTGGTAGATGCAGCGAAAGGCTATGAAACTCACCTTACGGATGGAGGAAAAATGATGATCACTTTAGCTGGTGCTATGAGTACTGCTGAATTGGGTAAATCATTAGCAGAAATGATCAGACAAGGAAAGGTCGATATTATCTCTTGTACTGGTGCCAATCTAGAAGAAGACATTATGAACTTGGTGGCGCATTCTCATTACAAGAGAGTACCTGATTATAGAGACCTTTCTCCGCAAGACGAGAGAGACTTATTGGACAATCACTATAATAGAGTTACAGATACTTGTATACCTGAAGAGGAGGCCTTTAGAAGATTGCAAAAACACATTCTTAAAGTATGGAAAGATGCAGAAGATGCTGGTAAAAGATTTTTACCTCACGAGTACATGTACCAAATGCTTTTGAGTGGTGAATTAGAGCAGTATTATGAAATTGACCCAAAGAATTCGTGGATGCTTGCTGCTGCAGAAGCAAACTTGCCTATCGTGGTACCGGGATGGGAAGATTCTACCATGGGTAATATTTTTGCATCTTATTGCATGAAAGGAGAATTACAGCCTTCTACGATGAAGTCTGGAATTGAGTATATGACTTATTTGTCTGATTGGTATATCAAAAACTGTGAAGGTAAAGGTGTAGGCTTCTTCCAAATAGGAGGAGGAATTGCTGGTATACAGGCTTCTCTTGAGATTGCAAATGCAGGAATAAAGGTTTATCTACTTGAAAGATCAG
>CAJYBK010000179.1 GCA_913064955.1 uncultured Flavobacteriales bacterium | reverse complement strand
GATCTTGAAACTGAGCTTCATTAATAACAGAACCTAAACCTGCTGTTTCTCCTTTGTGGTCAAACTTAGCAGCCACCACTGTGTTTCCGTCTGAAGCTAATCCAATGTATCCCCAAACATCATCCCAAAGTCCTTTACCACTGCATGAGACAACATAGACCATTTTACCATCCTTTTCACAAACGAAAATTGGAAATAATTTCTCCTTATCTTCAGTTCTGAATTGGTTTCTTGGCTCAACATTAAATGCATCCTTTTCATTCTTTCCATCGATCTCTTCAGTTCCTTCTGCCAATTCTCCTTTCGAATCAAAAACAACGTTTCCATTAAAATCAATAGTTAATCTTCTAGTAACAATTTCCTTGAAAAGGTCACCAGCTTCATCACGAACAACTTTATCTTTTTCCATAAATCCAGTTGCCTGAATTATGTTCTGCTTTTTCTCATTTTGCATATTAGCCACCTGAGCAGGTTTCAATGCTAATGAAAGAAAAGCCAAAAGACCACCTACTACAACCACCATGATGATTGCAAAGATTATTGTATAAATATTACTTTCTTTATTAATAGCCATAACTATGCTGTTTTTAATCTTTTCATTCTACGTTTAACATTCGCTCTAATCACCATGTGATCAATTGTTGGTGCACAAACGTTGGCAATTAAAATACCTAACATTACACCTTCTGGATAAGCCGGATTAGCCATTCTAATTAGAATCCCTAAAGCACCTCCTATAAATCCATAGAAAAACTTACCTGTTCCTGTTTGTGCGGCTGTTACAGGATCGGTAATCATAAATACCATTCCAAACATAAATCCACCATACATCAATTGTTGAATAGGATCAACTTCATAAAAAGGATTTCCTCCCATTGCATAAAGTAAACCTGCAATAGACAAACCACCTAAGAAAAATGAAACCATCACCTTCCAACTTGCGATTCCAACCCATAAAAGAAATGCTCCACCTAATAATGCTGCAAATGCTGAAGTCTCACCAACAGAACCAACCTCAAATCCCCAAAATGAATCCATTAAAGAAACTGCTTTAGTTGCCATTGCATCACCTTCCGCCTTCAAACCTGCTACTACAACTTCTCCTTTGTCTTTTGCCAAGGCAACCGCTGCTTCCGCATATTTAGATTTAGCACCTGCCAAATCCCCTAGAGATGTTGCTCCTGAAAAACCATCAACCAATGTCCCATCAGTTTTCATATCCTTAATACCTGCAACCCAAGTGTTATCTCCAGTCATACTAGTTGGATGAGCAAAGAATAAAAATGCTCTTGCTGTTAAGGCAACATTGATAATGTTCATTCCAGTTCCTCCAAAGACCTCTTTACCAATTACGACAGCAAATATTGTTGCCACTGCAACCATCCACAAAGGCACATCCACTGGCATAATCAAAGGAATAAGCATCCCCGAAACCAAGAACCCCTCTTGAACTGCATGTCCATTTTTTATAGCAAAGATGAACTCTACTCCTAGACCAACTGCATAAGAAACAGCAATAATAGGAATAACGTACCAAGCACCTATTCCTAGTTTGCTCATAAAGTTATCCATGTAACCACCTGCTTCACCTAAAGCATGATAATGCCAATGACCAGCGTTATAAATCCCAAAAAGTAAACATGGAATCATTGCTAGGATCACAAACATCATAGTTCTTTTCAAATCAATAGCATCACGAATGTGTGCTCCCTTCTGGGTAGTATGATTTGGTGTAAACACTAATGTATCCACAGAGTCAACTAAAGGAAAAAACTTCTTAGTTTTTTCGCTCTTGTTTAATGCGGCATGAGCGTTATCGAAAATATTTCTTAAAAATTTCACTTCTTTTATCTTTTAGTTCTTACTAACAAGAATTACATACATTCTTTTTGAATCAAATCTAAACCATTTCTAATGTGCTCCTGTGATTGCACTTTAGAAGTACAAATCAATTCACACAAAGCAAAGTCTTCTGGGGCAACTTCATAAATACCCAGTTTCTCCATGTTATCAATATCATTTGTAATAGCAGCTTTTACTAACTGTACAGGGAAGATATCAAACGGAAAAACTTTTTCGTATTGTTCAGTAACCACGTATGCTCTTTCCTCTCCGTTTAAGTTGGTATCAACATTAAACTTCTTAGATTTTGACATCCAAGATGGATAAGCATGTGAAGCAGAAAATCTACCAAAACCTAGTCCTAACCATCCTTTGGTTAAGAAGAATTTGTATTCATTTCCTTCAGGAATAACTGTTATTTGAGAATGATAATAACCTAAGTAATCATCCATTTCTACTTTCTCTCCAGTTAAAACATTTCCAGATATAATTCTATTATTATCTCCTTCAATATTATTTCCAGCTATATTCTTAATTGTAGAACCTATTAAAGTTCTATAGTATTTTCTATTCTTTGCAGTCTCACCAGTCAACGCTACCAATCTAGTTGGAACATACTTACCTGTCAATGCAGTAGATCCAATAATTGCAACATCTTGAGCATTTACAACCCAAACAACTTCTCCTTTGTTTATTGGACTAATATGATGAATCTGCACACCTACATTACCTGACGGATGTGGTCCTGAAATTGAATGCTTTTGACATCCAGTTGCACTTTTAAAAGTATCATCAGGATTTGAACTTCTCGTAGTTAGATTAACTGCACCTTCAGTTAATTTTGACAACAAATCAATTCCTGCTTGAAATTCCTTTCCTTTACCGTGAAGCGTAAAATCATAATCAGGAGCCAATGGGTGACTATCAAAACCTGAAATAAAGATTGCTTTAGGAGTATCCTCCGGTTTTGCGATTACATCTAATGGTCTCATCTTGATAAAAGGCCATAATCCAGCATTTAATAGGAATGACTTTGCACCAGCAGCATCAAGTCCTCCAATGTTGGCTATTTCATTTGTTTGGTACTCATCAGAAGCATCCGCTTCGATCAATACTGACAAAATTCTTCGTTTCTCGCCACGTACAATATCACTAACAGTCCCACTTACAGGCGAAACAAAATTGATATCCATATTGTACTTGTCTTTGAAAACAGGCGCTCCAGCTTTGACTTTTTCGCCAACCTTTACTACCATTTTAGGAACCGTGTTATGAAAGTCAGCAGGTTTAATCGCATAGAACTGAGACCTTTGGGCATCTACGATGACTTTATCGGCTTCTCCTATTAAATTAACATCTAACCCTTTACGGATTTTTATTGATTTCGACATAGAATATTTTTTCAAAAAATTCGTTGGCAAAAATATAAATTTGTATCTTAAAAATTGAGTATCATTACTTTTCTATTTAGCATTAACATAATTTAGAATGATTATAAATAAAAATAACAAACCTATATCTACACTATTCATCGTTCTATCGACACTATTTGTCATTCAATGCGCTCCAAAGCCCATTTCGAACAATACTGAAAAGTCAACACAAAATGTAACGATTGTTACCAAAGAAAAAAAAGATAAAGAAATATACTTTGACGAAGATGAAATTCAATTCACCAATAAAACTTATGTTTCAAATGTAAAAACGGTGAGACTGTACAAAAAAGATTGGGAATTAGGTGATCCTGTGATTGAACTTGGTTCTGGAGAGCAATTAGAAATGAGATGGGATGTTCTTGATGATCAATTTACCAATTATCAATACAAAATCATTCACTGCGACAAAGACTGGAATAAAAGCACTTTAAATGAAATGGAATACATGGAAGGTTTCAACGACAACTATGTAGAATACTTCGAAAATTCATTTAACTCACAACAAAACTATACGCACTATGCCATTCTTTTTCCGAACAACTTAGTTTCATTTAAGAAGTCTGGAAACTACATCATGATGATTTATCAGGAGAACAGTCCTGATCAACCGGTGATTACCCGTAAGTTTTACATTTCTGAAAACACTTTCACATTAGACGCAAATGTAAAATACCCAACTGATGTAGACGAACGTTATTATAAACAAGAAGTGGATTTTACTGCATTTTTCGATGCTCAAGAAATTACAAACCCCTACTCCAATATTCACCTGGAAATCAGTCAAAATCATAGACCAGATAATATTTGCAAAGGTTTGGAACCAAATTTTGTAAAAGAAAATCAATTGGTATACAACTACGATGAGGAAAACGTATTCGAAGGTGGAAACGAATTTAGACATTTAGATTTAACAACTCACTTACAGAAAACTGCCCATGTTAGACACTTTGAGTACATCAACGACACCTTACACGGTGTAATACTTAATGATGTCAACAGGAGGTTTCTAAAATACCTTCAATATGAGGATATTAATGGCAGATACATTATCAAAAACCTCATCGGCAATAATTTCAATTTAGAAAGTCAATACGTCATGACTCATTTTTCACTGCCATGTCCACAACAAAAACCGGATGGAGACGTCTACATTTTTGGAGAGTTATCTGACAATGAAATTAAGCCTGAGTTTAAAATGAAATATGATAAAGCATCAAAGTCCTATGTTGGCCAAGCCTACTTAAAGCAAGGATACTATAATTACAACTACTTATTTGTTCCAGATAATGCTCAATCAAATTTTGAGATGTTTGAAGGAACGCATTTTGATACAGAAAATGAATACATTTTTAAGTTTTACTATAGCGACCCGCAAAACTTCTATGATAGACTGATGCTATACAAAATTGTGAATTCAAGAGATACTTTCTAATTCAGTTACCTTAAATAAATCCCTTTTGTCTCATTCCATTTAGATGCCTGAGGATACTTCTTTACAAATAATAAAATTACCACTAATGAAATAGACACTAAAATAAGATCTGTCCAAATGGTGGTTTGGAAATCCCAATTATAATAACGACCTGAATGCATTAAGATAACAGACAAAGCATTATTCGCAAAATGTAAAATAATAGAAATCCAAATACTTCCTGAATACATAACTATAAATCCATACAATAATCCTAATGTAAAAATTGGTAAAAAGTTAAACGGCTGAAAATGAATAAATGCAAAAATGAAAGCAGAGACAATTACACCTGCATTCACATTTCCAAAAAATTTGCCTGTAAGATGCTGCAGCACCCCTCTAAAAGTCAATTCCTCCCCTATTGCCGGCACCAAAGCCAATAGAAACATATTTGCAAAGAAACTTTTCCATGTTGTACCAACATAAGAATAAATGGCTTTTGACTTAATTGCTTGCTTGTACTCCAACGATTCTTGAAATTCCTTTGAGATAAAAGTAAAATTAATGCTGTGGTTTAAGTTAAATAACAATTCATTCAGAACAGTCAATCCAACAAAAACAACCGGAAGGACGAACCAAATTTTCTTAGAAGGTTTTTTATTTAACACAAATTCGTATGGCTCAAAACTTACAAGTTTCACAAAAATGACTGCAGGTAACAAGAACATAAATATATGAGAAACCAAGTTCAAAATCTTGTTCAGTCTAATTACATCTATTCGAGTAAAATCAATAAAATTATAACTAGTGATATCAATATCAAACACATATTGGCAAAGCAGAATACTCACAATTTGAGCCAACAACCATCCCAAAGTGAGAAAAGCCAAGAAGGAAAAAAGTTTTTCTCTAGGTTTTAGGTGTTGTAATAAGCCGTTTTTCAAAAGGTTGGTTAATTTTGTGGCTCAAAAATACACTTTTGGTAAAGATAGACAACATAGAACTAGGTGATTTTCCGCTTTTACTTGCTCCAATGGAGGACGTATCGGATCCTCCTTTCCGCGCATTATGCAAAAAGTATGGTGCAGACCTGATGTACACAGAGTTCATTTCGTCAGAAGGATTAATTCGAGAAGCCGCCAAAACAGTCCAAAAACTGGATTTCTTTGAATACGAGAGACCACTTGGTATCCAAATATTCGGAAACAATATTGACTCTATGCGTCAATCTGCAGAAATATGCGAAGCCGCCAACCCAGATATCATTGATATTAACTATGGATGCCCGGTTAAGAAAGTAGCCTGCAAAGGTGCTGGTGCTGGAATACTTCAGGACATTCCTAAGATGGTTAAGATGACCGCAGAGATTGTTAAAAGCACCAAACTACCAGTTACTGTAAAGACCAGATTAGGTTGGGATGATAACACTAAATACATTGTAGAAGTTGCTGAAAGATTACAAGATGTAGGTATAAAAGCCATCTCCATTCATGGAAGAACTAGAAAGCAGATGTATAAAGGTGAAGCGGACTGGAGTTTAATTGCAGACACTAAAAACAATCCTAGATTACACATACCAGTTTTTGGAAATGGAGACATTAATACTCCTCAAAAAGCAGTGGAGTACAAAAATAAATATGGCGTAGACGGAGTCATGATTGGAAGAGCTAGTATTGGCAATCCGTGGTTTTTCAATGAGGTAAAACACTTTATCAAACATGGAACAGAGGCCAAGCCAGCATCACTAGCAGAAAGAGTTGCTGTGACTAAAGAACATTTAAACTTCTCTGTAGAATGGAAAGGAGAAGGATTAGGAATTGTGGAAATGCGAAGACATTACACTAATTACTTTAAAGGAATTGAAAATTTCAAACCTGTAAGAACTAAGTTAGTCACTTTGGAAACTCACGAAGAATTATTGGAAGTTTTGGATGGCATTGTTGCTGAATTTGGATAAAATCAACATTTTATTCAAAACAATAACTTACTATCAATTGTATTAATATTCTAAAATTGTTAAAATGAAAGTATACACAAAAACTGGAGATAAAGGTGAAACATCATTGTTTGGGGGTAAACGTGTAAAAAAATACAACCTTCGCATAAATGCATACGGCACTAGTGACGAACTAAATTCATGGATAGGCCTGATTCGAGATCAAGACATTAACAAGGATTATAAAGTGATTTTGAATGAGGTTCAAGACAGAATATTTACGTTAGGTTCACAATTGGCTGCTGACCCAGATAAGCCGAAATTAAAAATGCCTCATATTGAATCAAAAGATATTGAATTACTAGAAACAGAAATTGACAAGATGGACGAATCACTGCCTCCAATGACAAAATTTACCCTACCAGGAGGACATACTACTGTTTCGTATTGTCACTTAGGAAGATGTGTTTG
>CAJYBK010000178.1 GCA_913064955.1 uncultured Flavobacteriales bacterium | reverse complement strand
CTCAACCTTCATTAAGTGCAGATGGTCAAACCCTTTACTTTGCAAGCGCTAGACAAGGCGGATATGGACTTATGGACTTATACTACTCCGAGCGTGATGCTGACGGTAATTGGGGACCAGCCAAAAACATGGGGCCAGTAATTAACTCAGCAGGGAGTGACAAAGCACCTTACTTGCATTGTGATAGTAGGACATTATATTTTGTATCTGAAACACAAGCGGGAAGATTAGGTGCTGGTGGTTTTGATATCTTCTACTCAAGACAGGACAAAAAAACAGGAGAATGGTCTCCACCTAAAAACATTGGTTATCCTATTAACACTCCTGGTGATGAAGAAGCGCTAATAGTTAGTACAGATGGTAACTATGGATATTTCTCATCAGACCAAACCAAAGGAGGAGTGGGCAAAAAAGACATATTTTACTTTCTAATGCCTAATGAGGCTAAACCAGATAAAGTTGTCTTAATGAAAGGTCAAATTTCCACTGAGAATATTGCTGAAGTTAAAGATGCTAAACTGGAAGTAAGGTTTGAGGATGGAACTACCCAAAAACAGGAAATTAAAATTCAAAGCAACGGTTCTTATGTGGCTGTTGCCAATATAGGCGATGGAAAACAAGATGCCTTATTAGAAGTGAAAAAAGAAGGCAAAGCCTATCAATCTAAGTTAATCGCTAAAGAAAAGTCTAATGAGACATTTATTAAGGATGAGGAACTTGAAATTAAATCTATAAAAAAAGGGACTACTCACACTATTCATGATATTTACTACAAAACCAATAGTAGTGAATTGGATAAAAAATCTGAACTGGTACTGAAAGGATTTGCGTCTTGGTTGAAAGAAAACAAATCTATCGTCATCGAAATTCAAGGACACACAGATGACTTAGGTGGAGACGCTGAAAACATGGCACTTTCTCAAGATAGGGCTTTTACTGTAATGGAGTTTTTGGCCATTCAAGGAATCCCAGCGTCTAGATTAAAATTTAAAGGTTATGGTGAAAGCAAACCTAAGGTTAAAAACGACTCAGATGCTAACAGAGCCAAAAACAGACGTACTGACTTTAAGATATTATAAATATCCCCACGATTTGTTAGTTTTAACTGTAGACATAATAAAAAAACCTGACTTTTCAATCAAGATTAAATTTGATATTTATTGAAATCTTAATTTATTAAATAACTAACTCCAGTTTGTTAATGGTTAAAGGATTAAAAGTTTAAATTTGTGCAAATGAGAAGCTTTTTCAAACTTATATTATCCATTTTATTTATTCAAATGAATTTGGCTTTTCTTGCGCAACACATCCGTCTTAACGAGGTCAGTACTGCCAACTTATCTAACTTTGTTAATAGCAATGGCAAACCGTCAAACTGGTTAGAAATATACAACACAAATGCTAGCCCTCTTTTGCTTTCCGATTATTTCCTCTCAAATGACGAAAATAATAGAACTAAATACCAATTACCTAATTTGGTAATTAATGGAGGTGGCTATATCATACTTTACTTAGATGGAAAATCATTTGTAGACGGAAACGAAGCTCATACTAATTTCCGAGTTGATAAAAATGGCGGAACACTTTTTTTAGCTAAACAATCAGGGCAAATAATTGACTTTATAGAAGTCCCAAAACTACATCTAAATGCTTCATACGGAAGAAATTCAGATGGGATAGGCAATTGGGGCTATTTTATAAACCCTACTCCTCTACTACCAAACAACACTTCCACCTTCTATTCTTGCTTATTACAAAATCCTGTAATTCATGTTCCTTCAGGGTCCTACTCAGGCCTTCAACAAGTAACAGTAGATAACCCTAACCAAGTAGGTGTATTGCATTACACTTTGGATGGTTCGGAACCGAATCAAAACTCAACAACGTATAGTTCTTATATCGATGTAGACACTTGGAACGCTCCAAACAACTTAAGTACAATTCCGACTAACCCTTCATTCAATTATCCGGTTAGCAATTATACAGAGGCCAGAGCTCACACCAGAGGATGGCTTCCACCATACACAGACGTAAACAACATTTCAGTTCTAAAAGTGAAATGTTTCGAAAATGGTTGTATTGAGAGTGAGACAGCAAGCACATCATACTTAATTGGTCAACCACATGACCTTCCTGTAATTTCTCTAGTGACTGATAGTTTAAATTTCTTTGACGAAGAATCTGGTATATATGTCTTCGGTTCCAGCACAACACCTAATTACGACATGGAGGGCTTTATTTCAGAAAGAAGTGTTCAATTATCCTATTTCAACATCAATGGTGACCTTGAGTTCTCTGATGATTTAGGATTGCGCATTGCGGGTGGAGGATCTCGTCATTCCACCGTGAAGAATTTGAAATTGTACTGGAGAGATCAATACGGAAGTCGAAAATTAGAACAAAAAATATTTTCAGAAGTAGATTTACGTGTTTTTGAGTCTATGCTGCTAAGATCAGGAGGTCACAGACCTGATTGTATGCCCAAAGACGAACTAGGCAGTGACATTACAAGAGAATTACCTTTTGAAAAATCTAATTATAATTACGTGCACGTATATCTCAATGGAGAATACTGGGGGATTCATAGTTTCAAACAAAAACTAGATGAAGATCATTTGAACAATAAATATGACATTCCCAAAGAAGATTTAGTGTTGCTTTATGGTAAAAACACTTTAAATTATGGCGTAGCTCAAGATGTATCTGATTATCTTTCTGTGGTTGATTTCGCTTTTACAGAAGACCTTAATGACGCACTTAATTACGCTCACATTGATAGTTTGATTGATTTGGAAAATTATAGAGACTACATGATTGCTCAAATATTTCTTGGGAATGGTGACTGGCCCAATTCCAATATCAAATTTTGGAGGAAGAGAACGGAAATAAACACAATTACTTCTTTGGGACATGACGGCAAATACAGATGGATCCTTTATGACTTGGATGGAACTTTCGGAGGGTCTTGTTCTGATGTTTATGTTACTTTTAACACCTTAAGCAGGGCTGTTTCTCCAAATGCGCCATTTACTGAATACACTAAACTTTTTAGGGGTCTGATTAATTCTCAGCAATTTAAAGAAGATTTCATAAATCGAACCTGTGACTTACTCAATAGTTCATTCCTTCCTGGAGTAACCAGAGCTAAACAAGAATTAATAAAAAATCAATTAGACGATCAAGTTTTGGACCACATAGTCAGGTGGAGATACCCATCAATCGCGGATAGTTTACAGAATAGATTAAATGAAATTCCCAGCGTTGCTAAATGGGATTATCTGCTTTCAAAAATGGACACCTTTTTAATAGAAAGACCTAGGTATTTCAGAAATCACATGAGTAATTTATGGAGTTTAGATGACTCGTCAAAAATTGTTTTAGATGTTAATGACCCGGTGATGGGGAAAATCAAAATGAACAGCATTGTTATTGATGAAAGTTTGGAAGGGTCTCAAACCATTCCCTACCCTTGGGAAGGAACATATTTTCAAAATATAGAAATACCAATTAAAGCAATTGCCAATCCTGGCTATCGATTTGTAAAATGGGACCTTATTAACCAAACCGATGAAAACATTACTGTCATCATTTTAGGAGACACAAATTTCACTGCAGTGTTTGAAGTAGACACTAACTATCTGGCACCTTTACCTCTATATATTAATGAACTCCAAAGTGCTAATAGTAATTTTATTTACGATGAATACAATGAGTTTGACGATTGGTTAGAACTATATAATCCAAATGATTTTCCGATTAGATTAGATCAATATGCCTTAACCGATGACATGGATTATCCTAAAAAATATCTCATCCATAGCCCAATTCTTATCCCTGCGAAAGGTTTTGTAAATTTTTGGTGCGATAATCAATCAGGTCAAGGTATTTATCATTCCAATTTTAAATTATCTCAAAAACCAAATAAATTTATTGGATTATATAATTTAAAATCCAATCATTACGAAGATAGTGTGGTCTACCCTAACATTCCTAAGAACAAATCTTATGGCAGATCAGAAGACGGCAGCGATTCATGGATGATTTTCAACAAACCAACTCCTAATGCGACTAACGAATGGACAATAGATGATGAAGATGAATTTCAAGAAGTTTTCCTCTACCCCAATCCGAATTCTTCCTCTGTTTTATATGCCTCACAAGAAATAACTGGAAGAATATATAGTGTAACAGGTGCGTATATTAATGAAATAAAAAATAGCAAGAGCATTTCAATTTCGGGACTTTCTTCAGGAGTGTACTTTATCACAACTGAAAACAATGAGGTTCTAAAATTTGTAATTGTTAAAAAATAACCTGGTTACTTTTTCTAGCCTTTCAATTTATTTGAGAAATAATTCCCAACATGGGCTAAGCATCATTCAATAAAAAAATTAACTTTGGGACTCTTAAAAAAAATCTCTCAAAGAAATATTTGCGAATGAAGGACATGACCATAACCAATAAATTACTACTTGTAGTAGTAATCCCTTTGATTTTTTATTTATTAAAAATCTTGTCTTTCATTTTTATTCCTTTGGTTTCCTCTATGTTTATAGCTTTGATGTTCTTGCCATTAATGAGAAGATTGAAGAGACGAAACGTTAACAATACTATCAGCATTCTTATTGTAATAGGTATAATTATTCTTTTTTCCTTTGGAGCATTTCAAATAGTAAAACTTTCCAGTAAGGAAATTATAGCCAATAAAGGAGCGTTTTTGATGCAAGCCACAACAAAGTTGGATGCTATCTTGGTATCACTTAAAGAAGACTATGGTGTTACCAACGCAACGGATGAGAACTATGTAACCAACTTACTGAAAAGTATGAGTTCTTCAAGTGGTATGACCGCAACCTTAGGAAAAGTTGGTGGTGCACTTACATCAATCTTGATGATAATCTTCTTTGTAGTATTATGGCTTGCAGAATCGATTAATGTAGAAAAAGTGCTGTATGACACCTTCTTAAAGACGAAGCACAGTTCAGTAAAAACATTTAGGCGTATAGAAAAAGATTTGATCAAATTTATAAAAGTAAAAGTGGCCATGAGCCTCTTCACCGGTATAGGTACTGGACTGTTTTGCTATGCATTTGACGTAAGTTTCCCAATTTTCTGGGGGCTTTTTGCTTTCCTTATCAACTTCGTTCAGATGGTTGGCTCATTTATAGCCGTTGCTGCTGTTTCTTTATTTGCCACGGTGGAGATGGAATCAACCAATACGATGTTACTGTTTTTCCTTTCTGTTACTTCTGTTCAAGTGTTATTTGGATCTATTTTGGAACCTGTTTTTATGGGCAAATCTTTCTCCATCAATATTATTACTGTATTAGTTATGCTAATGCTTTGGGGGTATATTTGGGGCGTACCTGGAATGATCATGGCGATTCCAATAACCGTTTTCCTTAAGATTATTTTCGAGCAAATTCCTGAAACCAAAATAGTTGCGGCTATTATGTCAGGGGACGATGACTAACCCGATCCTTTGAGAATATCTCCTTTCTTTTTGCAATTGAACTAAAGTTGCTTTACCTTTGCAGTCCGAAAAGGAATAAACATTTAATATTCAATAAATAATGAGTACAATGACTGAAAAACTTCCATACAAAGTAAAAGACATTAGTCTTGCTGACTGGGGTAGAAAAGAAATGAGATTAGCTGAAGCTGAAATGCCAGGATTAATGTCTCTTAGAGAAGAGTTTGGTAAATCTAAACCTTTGGCTGGAGCAAATATTGCAGGATGTCTTCACATGACAATTCAAACTGCAGTTTTGATTGAAACTTTAGTGGAACTAGGAGCTGACGTAACTTGGTCTTCTTGTAATATATTCTCAACTCAAGATCACGCTGCTGCTGCAATTGCTGCAAGTGGTGTTCCTGTTTATGCTTGGAAAGGTATGAACGAAGAAGAGTTTGAGTGGTGTATCGAACAAACTTTGAACAACTTCAAAGATGGTAAACCTCTTAACATGATCTTAGATGATGGTGGAGATTTAACCAATATGGTTTTTGACAAATTTCCAGAATTAACAAAAAACATTAAAGGTTTATCTGAAGAAACTACTACAGGAGTTCATAGACTTTATGAAAGAGTTAAGAATGGTACATTGGTAATGCCAGCAATCAACGTTAATGATTCGGTTACTAAATCTAAATTTGACAACAAATACGGATGTAAGGAATCTTTAGTAGATTCTATCAGAAGAGCTACAGATGTAATGATTGCAGGTAAAGTTGCGGTTGTTGCTGGATATGGTGATGTTGGTAAAGGTTCTGCTGCTTCTTTAAGAGGTGCAGGTGCTAGAGTTATCGTTACTGAAATTGATCCAATATGTGCACTTCAAGCTGCTATGGATGGTTTTGCTGTTAAGAAAATGGACAATGCAGTTGCTGAAGCGGATATCGTAGTTATTATAGGAAGTAATTTTGAATAAGATAGGACTTACGCGTTTGTATAATTTGACTATTCCCAATCCTTTTGTCATCCTCCAGCTTGCCTGCCCGCCTCTGGAGGGACTGGAGGATCCCCGCCTGCCACGATGTGGCATTTCGGGCAGGCAGGGGTGAGCCGCAGGAATGTGATATATAAAATTAACGTTTTTAGCTATTATCACGTTAAAAATAAAAATTTTAATTAGTTACTTTTGATTGATTTTAATTAACTGTTTATTTTTGAAATGAAGCATTTGTTTTCGATTGAGTTAGCCAGAGGTCGGATTAAATATTTTTGATCAAAAGGCAATAAGATTACTTGTAGCACTTGCAATAAGATAAGAATCTTTTGGTTCAAAATTATATATTGTAAAACTAGTTACAGTTAGAAGTTTCGACTATGAGTAAAATTGGTGCAATAAAAATTAGCCGTTAGTTGTTATTTGAAATTAACTTGCGTCAAAAAGTTCAACTTCAAAAATAAGTGTAGATTTTGGGGGTATCACACCGGGAATTCCGCGTTCGCCATAGGCTAGTTTGTACGGGATTACAAGTTTTCTTTTCTCGCCAACAGTCATTCCTTTAACGCCTTCGTCCCATCCCTTAATGACTTCTCCTGCGCCTAGTGTGAAGCTAAATTTTTGTCCACGATCTACGCTGCTATCGAATTTTGTGCCCTTGCCGTTTGGCTTACTCT
>CAJYBK010000177.1 GCA_913064955.1 uncultured Flavobacteriales bacterium | reverse complement strand
CTCCCCTCTTTCCCTACACGACGCTCTTCCGATCTTTTTGTGCTGTTGCACCTGCAACTCCCATCATAAGGAACATTGCCATAATTAATTTTAACTTTTTCATTTTCATCTGGTTTTAAAATTCATAATCATATTCGTCCCAATCATCTTCAAAAACATTGAGTAATTCGTCTGAGGTCAATGAAGTTGGATCCATGTCTTGCTCGGAAAGCATTGCTGCTACTTCATGTTCAATCGATACATCTTGATCTATTTCTACGATAAAATCATAGTTAGTTTCCGGATCATCAATCATGCTTTCCATAAAATCATCAACTGTAACTGCTTCTCCTAAGAACTCAGGTAATTTCATTTGATTGGTAGATGGTTTAAAAACAAATACACCCACTACAACGGCAGCAGCAATTGAAATATTAATAATCATATTTCTTACTATTCCCTTTTTAGGTGACTTGGCATTTTTGACTTCCAATTTCGTTTCTAAATTGCTTGCAAGCTCTTCAAAATAACCGGCCGGAGTTTTGAAGTTGTTCTTTCTAGAAATTCCATTTAAGAAATTCAAATTTTCTTCGTCAATATGTGAATTGTTTTTATTCATCTGCTTACTATGACTTAAGTAATCATAAAAGGTTTAATTGGTTTTTAAAAATTCTTCAATCTTTTTAACCGCTAAATGATAATTGGCTTTCAACGCACCTACGGAAGTGCCTAAAACACTAGAAATTTCTGAATACTTCATTTCTTCATAATACTTTAAGTGAAACACCATTCTCTGTTTTTCTGGTAAGGTGGCAATGGCCTTCTCCAATTTCTCTTGAATTTCTTCTCCCGTCAAATCCTCCGGACTTGAGTGGTCTTTGAATTCGAAATTTTCTGAAATATCTACGTGTAATTTTTGTTTCTTGTTTTTCTCAATAAAGGAAAAAGTTTCATTGGATGCTATGCGAAACATCCACGTATACAATTGAGAATCCCCTTTAAACTTGGCCAATCCTTTCCATACTTTGATGATGGTGTTTTGCAACACATCATCCGTATCATCGTGAGAAATTAAGATGCGTCTAATGTGCCAATACAATCTTTCTTGATAAGATTCCATCAACAACTTCAAGGCATCTTGGTGACGCCCGTCTTGGTACAGCGATAATATTTTTGAATCGTTATCTATTCGCATTTAGTATTTTGAAAAGACTATTTTCTTTTCAAAACGTTTTGCGCAGCAGAGACAATATTTGCAGTTGTTAAACCGTATTTTTCCAACAATTGATCCGGAGTTCCACTTTCACCAAACGTATCATTCACCGCTACAAACTCCATAGGAGAAGGTAACTCTTTTGATAACACTTGAGCGATTGACTCTCCTAACCCTCCAGCCAGTTGATGCTCTTCCGCTGTCACAGCACATTTTGTTTTTCTTACAGATGCTAAGACTGCTTCTTTGTCCAAAGGTTTAATCGTGTGGATGTTTATTATTTCCGCACTAATTCCTTGAGCCTCTAATTCCTTGCATGCTTCTAATGCTTTCCAAACCATATGTCCGGTAGCGAAAATACTCACATCAGCCCCT
This sequence comes from uncultured Flavobacteriales bacterium, assembly GCA_913064955.1. Classification (GTDB taxonomy): domain Bacteria; phylum Bacteroidota; class Bacteroidia; order Flavobacteriales_D; family Parvicellaceae; genus Parvicella. The sequence continues at coordinate 5,604 of CAJYBK010000177.1, read as the reverse complement.
TCAGAAAGGACGATTGCTTTTCCAATTTCGAAAGGCATGTCTTCCGGAATAAAAATCGGAACACTTGGTCTTCCAAATCTCAGATAAACAGGTCCTTCGTATTCAGCAATAGCCAAAGTAGCTGCTTTCGTTTGATTGTAGTCACATGGATTAATTACCGTCATGTGTGGCAACATTTTCATCATGCCAATGTCTTCCAATACCTGATGAGTTGCGCCATCCTCACCTAATGTTAAACCAGCGTGAGAAGCACATATTTTTACATTTTTACCTGAATAAGCGATGGACTGTCTAATTTGATCATATACTCTACTTGTAGAGAAGTTGGCAAAAGTACCTGTAAATGGAATTTTACCTCCTATTGTTAGTCCTGCCGCTATCCCCATCATGTTTGCCTCAGCAATACCTACTTGAAAAAACCTGTCTGGATGATTTTTCTGAAACTCACCCATCTTTAATGATCCTATTAAATCTGCACAAAGGGCAACCACTTTATCATTGGTCTTTCCTAATTCTGTCAGGCCGTCTCCAAATCCTGATCTAGTGTCTTTTTTTCCAAGTACTGGATAATCTTTCATAATTATTAGGTATAGGTTATAGTATTATAAATTTATTAATTCTTCGTGGTTCGGGGTAATCGTAAATACTCTTTCAATCGTGTTGGCTGTTGATATTGAATTATCCGACCTGTAGGTTACTTTATATTTTCCAGGTAAAACCTTAATTGTTGTTGCTTGATAATTGTCAGGCACATTGCACAACCATCTTTCTTCCCCTTCTGTCAAGTGGAGAATCTGACACGGTCCATTTCTTTTCTTAATGGTAATGTATCCACTCTTAGGAATAACTATTTTAGTATTTAGGCCTGGCTTAATATTGACATTATACATGTACGTTCTAGGCAAGGTTAAGATTTCCAAATCATATTTACCAATTAGGTACTTGTGATTGGAATTCATTTGCTGAATGTTCAAAGTTTGCATCTCTCCTTTCTTTCTCACAATACATTGAATACCATTGGAAGGGTCTGGATTACTTTGAATCCTCAAATCTAAAAATCCCTGAGCAGCATCAACCTCAATAATATTGTGAGTGCCCGGTTTAAGAGCTATGTTTTCTACAATGATTTCAGGTGTAGTATGCACCACTAATTTATATTTATGTAATGGATTAAGCGCAATCGTATCTGGCACTCTATTGATATTCATCGTATGCATATAAGTTGCTTCCAGCTTATTCTTGTTTTGAATATAAAACGACATGGTCACGTCTGTTTCCAATGGTCTACTCTTGATGTCCTTCAAATTGACCTGTACAGTTGTATTGTTCACTGCTTGACTTACAACGTAACTCAAAACAGATTTAAATGAATCTTCTGTATCTGCACTTAAGAACTCCCCCACACATTTAAACTGACCTAAATAACTTGTATCTAAACCTACTCCAATGATAAACGGCTTCAATTTAATTCCTTGCTTATTTAATGCTCTCGCAACCGCACAAGGGTCACCATCACAAGCCTCTATACCATCAGTAATTAAAATAATTACATTTCTACAATTATCACAAGGCGGGAAGTCCATGTTTCCTGCTTGCTCCAATGACAAAGCAATTGGTGTAGTACCCTTGCAGTCTAAAGAGCGTAATTTATCTTTGATTTTTAATCCGTTCGTTTTGCTACTTGCAAATGGCACCTCCAGTTTAGTATCGCTACAGTCTTGTTGGCCAGGCATAATTCTGGTTTGATGTCCATACATTCTAAGGGCCAATTCTATGTTGTCAATTTTTTGCAAACTGTCTATAGTTTGAAGCATCAACTCCCTAGCTACCTTAATCTTGCTTGAACTTTGCCATTGGGCATTCATACTGTTTGACCCATCGAAAATGAACAGAATACGAATTTTCTCAGCATCATCTTGCGCCTTTACCACATTGGATAAAGCGAAGAATGCAATAGAAAGAAAAATTAAAACCTTACTCATATCTTTTTTCAATGGTCATTCAAGAATGATTCCAAAAACTAATAATCTCCTAAAGTTTCAGGAATTTGAGCCATTGCGCTAGCCAATTGCTCATCATTTGGAGGCGAACCGTGCCATTTATGGGTTCCCATCATAAAGTCAACACCTTGACCCATTTCGGTTTTCATAATGATCATAATTGGTTGTCCTTGTCCTGTTTTTGCTTTTGCAATGGCCATTACTTGAAGTATATCTTTTATATCATTTCCGTTCATTTCCAACACAAACCATCCAAATGCTTCAAATTTAGCACGCAAATCACCTAACGGTAGTACATCATCAATGTCTCCGTCAATTTGTTTGTGGTTGTAATCAACAGTAGCAATCAAATTATCTACTTTATTACCTGCAGCATACATTGCCGCTTCCCAAATTTGACCTTCTTGTAGTTCTCCATCGCCATGAAGACAATACACTAACTTGTCATCTCCATTCATTTTCTTAGCCAATGCAGCACCAATTGCAACTGACATTCCTTGACCTAAAGACCCAGAAGCGATTCTTACACCAGGCAATCCTTCGTGCGTAGTTGGGTGACCTTGCAACCGAGTATTGATTTTTCTAAATGTTTTTAACTCATCAACAGGAAAGTATCCAGACCTAGCTAATACACTATAAAAAACAGGTGATATGTGCCCGTTAGAAAGGAAGAACAAATCTTCGTTATCCCCGTCCATGCTAAAGATATTAGCATTGTGTGTCATAATATCTTGGTATAAACAAGTAATGAAATCCGCACATCCTAAGGAACCTCCTGGGTGTCCCGATTGCACAGCATGTACCATTCTAACAATATCTCTTCTAACTTGCTTGGCAAAATTTTCCAAATTAACAATTTTCTCGTGCATCCTTTTATAACTTAGTTTCGTCATCAAAAGTAGATAATTCAAATAGAGTAGCAAAACTTTTGAATTAACAATAAGATTTCAATAAACTAAAGCAATTTTACTTTTTTGGCATCTGTTTATTCAGTATTTTTGCTAAACATACATTAAATGTAACTAGAAAATGAAGAAATTATTAGTATTAACAGTCGTTTCGATGATAGGTTTACTGTCATTTGCTCAGTCAAGTACGGACACAGATAAACTGTTGAAAAAATTTACCAAAGAAGAGATTAAATCCATGAGCATTGAGACTTTAAGGTTTAACACATACTGCATTGAAAATGCTTTTGAAATCGTTGATTTTCCAAAAGAAAAAACTGGAGACCAAGCGATTAATGGAGCAAGAAAAATTGAAAACCTGGAATCGGTTAACTTTTTTGATTTAAATATTGAATTAAAAGATGAGACCTATCAATACTTCACAGTGTTAGGAACTGACAAGTTACTTATCGTTAAACCTATATTTCTTATTAAAACGGAATTAAAATGATCACAAAAACAAATATATTAACAACGGCTTTAGTGATGAGCACCTGTGCTATTAATGCACAAGTTCTGATTTCTGATGCAGATTACGATGCCGGTAACCCTTGTGATTGCGCGGTTACGTTTTTAGATAACTCTTCTCCTAACTTTTACGACACTGGAAATGCTGGTGGTAACTATGGCGATAATGAAAACGAAGTAATTACTTTTTGCCCAGATGGTAATGGAAGTAAAATGACTTTGTTTGTTGGAAACAACGCAGGGTTTACATGGGATGTCGATGGTTCTGATACATTATATGTTTATGACGGTCCAACAACGGCCAGTCCTCTTATAGTTGCTGCTAACTCTGTAACTCACCCAGGAGGTATGTCTGCTGGACTTACTACAGCTTCATGGACTAACACTTCAGGTTGTTTGACAATTGAGTTTGTCAGCGATGCTGCTGTAAACGGAACAGGATGGGAAGCAAACGTTGCTTGTAATACTCCATGGCAACCAATGGAACTGCACATGAGTGGACAGATTGGTGTTGGAGAAGCAAATGGTAATGGCGATATGATTGACGACATGACCAACAAGCCAATAACTGGTGCTCTTCCTGATACAGGTTATGTAAATGTTTGTTTAGGTGATTCTGTGATGTTTGTGAATACTACTGAATTCCTTTATGAGCCTGGAGCTGTGAATGGAGCTGCAAGTGGTGGTGGATATAATCAGTCTGGGTTTGGTAATACTTTAACTGAATGGACTTTTAGTGATGGAACAATTGCTACGGGCGATACAGCATGGTTTACACCTACCTCTAGAACTGGTTATTTTGTAAGTATGAAAGTTACAGACAACAACCTTCAATATGATCAAATACTATCAAAAATTAGAGTTTCTACTGTTCCTAGTTTTGAAACTTGTGCGGCATTAGACCCAGATATTTGTTTAGGTCAAGCGACTACTTTAATTGGAGGTATTACGCCTGGTGACACTGCTGGTGTTGCTGCAACCGGATCTTCTTTTCAAATACAAGGTTCATTTGGAGCTCAGACCTTCTTACCAGATGGCTCAGGTCAAAACTATACTACCGACATTAATATTTCAGGATTTCCTGCAGGTTTAACTTTGCAGAACCAAGGAGATTTAGAGCAAATGTGTGTTTCAATGGAACACTCCTATTTAGGAGATTTAGAAATGATGTTAACATGTCCAAACGGATCTAGTGTTATGATTTTCAATTCTTATACCGGAACAGGTCTTTACCCTGGTGGGTTTGGTGGTGGTGGCACATACGTAGGTGGTGCTAATGATGCTTCATCTGCCGTTGGTGTGTGTGAAGAGTATTGCTTTTCAGAAAACGCTGGGTCTTTACCAGCTTGGGCTAATGGTTACAATACTGTCGCTGGAAGTGGTCCTTCTGCCGGAAATATGGTTGAGCCAGGAACATACAATCCTGAAGAATCGTACTTTACAGAATTAGCAGGTTGTCCGCTTAACGGAACTTGGACATTGACAGTTAGAGATAACTTAGGAGTTGATGATGGATGGATTTGCGAATGGGGTATTTATTTTGATGCGTCTTTAAATCCTGATAATGAAACATATGCCCCAACAATCGTAAGTGAAGACTGGTTGAGTGATCCTACAATTCTTATCGGGACGAATGATACAGCTGTAATTGTTGCTCCAAATGTTGTGGGTACTTATGGTTATACTTTTGAAGTTGAAGATAATTTTGGATGTGGTTATGATACAACAATTACTGTGGATGTAATTGCAGGCCCGAGCATTTTACCTAGTGACTCTACTTGTGATGATGATTTCCAGTTTACAGGTACATATGTTCCTTCTGTAGGCGGTGTAAGTGGTGGTAACTGGTTTTATGACGGACCTGGAACCTTGACTTTCTCTCCAAATACAACGTTTATTAATCCAACTATTACTCCAGATGTAAATGGTGAGTACAACGTATATTTTACAGATAATGTTTGTAATGATACAGTACTAGCAACCATATTGTTTTTGGATGACCCTGTAGCGGTTATTTACGGTGAGGACACGGTATGTCAAAATGATTCTGCTATGTTTTATACTACATTGAACTTTGGAGAAACAGCATCATGGACCGGGCCAGGAGGTATTACCACGTTATCTGACTCAAGTATCATGGGTGCTACAGCCGGAACTTATACACTTACAACATCTAACTTTTGTAGTTC
>CAJYBK010000176.1 GCA_913064955.1 uncultured Flavobacteriales bacterium | reverse complement strand
TGTTTGGTTTCCTGAAAATGGATTTTGAACATAAATATTTTCACCTGAATAGTGGCCTTCATGAACAATTGAAGCATTTTGAGAAAAAGTCTTTTGATAAGTTATAAAGCTAATTAGGAATACTAATGTTTTGATTCGTATTGTCATATTTATGCTTCAAAGACCTACCAACTACTAGAAGACCCGCCACCTCCAAAACTACCTCCTCCAAAACTACCTCCGCCACTTGAGGAACCTCCACCAGAAGAATAACTACTTCCCCCTCCGGACGAACTTCTTACTTTACGAGGAATCGTATATCTTGTAATAGTTTGATGTTTACAGTGTGCACATGCCTTCTTTTTTTCACCTGTACCAGAAGATGAGTAAGTGGCCGAACTAATGGTTTTATCATAAACCAAGTACCAAGTCTTATAACCACACTCGATACATGAACTATACTTTGTAAACCATGTTTTATAGCTCAAAATCAAGATGTCATCTGGTTCATCAGTTACCCAAACATCATAATCTACTGACTTAACCTGTTCTTCAGTTACTTGTCCTTTTTTTAAATATTCATTATCCTTTTGCTCCGAAAGCTTTCTCATCTCCAAGCCAGTTTTCTCACTAAACCTCACTTGATTTCTCCATTTTTCCAATAAATTCTCCACTAACAGGTCTACAACATACATTGGTAAAGGGAAGATATAGCCAAAGACATCCAACTTATACAACTTCAATCGATGATACTTCTTGTAAGCGTTTTTGGTGAGCAATGCCGATAAATACGAAATTAAAAAGATAGTAAAAACAAATCCTGCTCCAATCAAATATATCTCCACAACTATACGCATGTCATGAACATAAAAACCAACCAAAGGCACTGGAACTACTAGTGACATATACACAGCATATGGCCAAACTTTAACCGTATCACTTTTGAGAATAACAAATGTGTTAACTGCAACAGAAATAAAAAGTAAGGCAATAAATATATCCCATATGACCTCATCAGTATGACGTTCTTTTAAAACCCAGAAATAAGCAACAAAAGCAACTACTAAACAGGCCAACATTATTCCTAAGGTTTTAAAAATTGTTCCTTGTGTTGGACTAATAATTAAACTCAAAATAATCAACAGTACCGCAGCTCCTAAAGCAAACAACTCCCAATAAAAACGATTAGTCTGAAGTTCTTTTAATTCTTCCACATAATCAGGAACGTTTTCATTCATAACAATGTTTCTAATCGTTTGCACACCGTTTAAAAGTCCTTGGCCATAATCATCCATTTTAAAATAAGGAGTGATTTCATCCGTTGAAATTTGTTTAGTAACCAAGTCAGGAATGTATTGTTCAGTTTCTCTTCCTGTTGCAATGGCCATATTCCTATCCGTTACAGAGACCAATATCACTATACCTCTGTCCCCCTTGCCTACTCCCCATTCATTCCCTAAGTCTGTGGCAAAAGGCAGAGGTTCTTTCCCACCGATAGAGTTAACAACTACCACTGCAACTTCAAACCCTTTTTCATCTCTAATCTCTGTTATTAGCTCATTTATAGCATCTTCGTATTCACTATTAATAAAGTTTTCGGGATCAGAAACAAAACCATCGCTATAGTCTTTAGGATTAGGTATGTCTCCAACTGAATTGTAAGTTTGAGAATAGCCAAAAAAGCAGGCAGTTATAAATAAAAATGTTATAATTGATTTCATACCAATTGATTTATAATTTTTCCAAATGTTGAGTTGATTTTTGATTATAATCACTTATCGACTCGTTATAGTTTTTTCGTTCTGTGTTAATTCTATTTTCTGCGCCTTCCAGAAGCACTCTTAAATCATCCAAAAGTTGACTTTCATTTTCAGCACTTTTTTTATAGACAACTGAAGATAATGCCTCTCCCAATTCTTGATGAAGATCAAATTTTTCTTTTGTAGTGAGTCCACTTTCATTAAGTTTTGACTTAATTTCATCTAGGTATATTTTCTTAGACTGATCTTCTTTATTATCCAAAAGCAATGCCTCAACTTTTGGAATTAATGCTTCCTGTTTGCTAAAAGCGCTTTCCAATTGTTTCTCAACTAGTTCAATTTTTTCTTTGGATTCAGTTACTTCGCCAGTTACACCTCCATACATGTAAAAAATTATTCCAGCCGCTACTAAAACAAATACTCCAGCAAGTATCGCAAGTGATTTATTTGTTTGAGGAACATGCTTTTTCTTAATCAGTCTTTTCTTGCTACTTAACGTAGCCAGCACCTCCAATGCATTTTTATCATTAGACTCTTTATCTAAAGTTATTTTTGCCTGAGTTTCGGCTTTTTCAAGATAGGAATCATCTTCCTCATGAATGGCAAGAAGTAGAAATGCTTTCGCTTTTTGGCCACGTGCCCCTTTAATAAAAGGATTAAGTAACTGAGCTTCCTCAGATGCTAGAATACAATCTCGATAACTTTTCATTCTAAAATGAGATTCCGCCAAGACCAATTTCTCCTCAGACAAATTCATCACATGACTCCATCCATCTTCCGTCATTCCCAACTCTGTGCTGATTTCTTTCAGGTCATCATAATTAATGTCGATTTCACTTTCTAAAATCCCCATTTCTTTAACAGTAAGCATATGCTTCTGAATGATGTCATCATAAGTTTCCATGTATCCTTGCGTAATTGTACACTACAATTTTAAGGATTTTTTAGGAGCAAATAAAACTAAACACAACACAAGCTAATCTCAAGGCTTGATTTTTGACTGATTTTTTATTTCCTGAACAAGAGTTTCTTTGGCTTGTTCATATGTGGAGACGTTGACATAATTACCTTTTCCATCTCTAGCAAGATTCTTCATATACTTCTCATGAGAAGATTGGTTTTTAATCCCAATTACAGAAACTTTTACGTTTTTCTTACTGTACTTTCTTGCCAATTTATATACATCCTCATCTCCGGAATTAAATAGCCCGTCCGTGGCCATTATTATCTGATTATTACCATTCGCTATAAACGCATTGCAAGCTTTTGCATATGCTTTTTCCATTCCTTTACCTCCAGCAGTAACTCCTTTTGCTTTTAGGCTTTCAATAACGCTTATTACAGAGTCTATATCATCGCCAGAAGTTGTTTCTAAAATGACGTTAGCTTTAGTTGCATATGACACCACGGTAATTTTATCTACAGGTCTTAGAATTTTTGACATTTCAATCATGGATGCTTTTAGCAGATCTAATTTTCCTGCATGATTCATTGATGAGGAAACATCTACCAAGAAAACAATATTATTTGGCTTATAATCCTTCAGGGAAAATTCTGGATATAATTCTGCTGAATTTTCGTCAATCTCCTCAACAGTCTCTTCGGCAGTCTCCACTTCCACCACTTCTTCTTCGCCTGGATTCTCAATCACCACCTCAGGATTGATAATAGTTTCTTCCAGTTCTTCTACCAACACAAATACTTCTTCTTGCTTTTTTCTTGTTAAAGGTATAGTGACAATATTATTCTTTCTGTTTACATAGGTTCCAAGTTCATTACTTTCGTAGTCTTCATTTGAAGCCACAAAATAATAGTACCCAATTTCTAAAGGTCTTTCTACAAAGCCTTTCCTTTTAGTGTTTAACACTTCTGATAAAGCTCCATTTTTAATTAACTTCACCTCAGATTCAGGAATCAATTCATTCGTTTCGGCATCCACTACTTTAACAGTAAAATCAAAAGTTACAACTGTATTTACTCCTTGCTGTTGAAAGTTCGGACAACTTGTGTTTGAGTTTGTTGGAATGTTTTCTGTGTATCCTGTAAACTCGACCACAACGGGTTTATCAAAACAACTAAAGTGTATTGGCAATTTTTCATGAATTGCCCCTTTTTGAGTTGGAGTAAAAAGCACTCTCATAAAAATCGTACTATCCGGAAGTAATGTTTTGCTCGTGTAGTGAATGTCGAATTGCTTATTGGCGTCTGTTCTGAAAATATAAACTTTTTCTGAACTAGTATTTTTGATAGGTATATCTAGATAATCACTGCCAGCAGCAGTAACCACTCCGATGTCATATGGAGCGTCAATAAACTCTATCTGTCCCAAGAAAACAGAAGAAACCAAAAACATCACTAAACCAACCAAATACTTATACATGATTGTTCTCTACGAAGGTTTTAATAAATAGTTCTGATTAAAATTGCAATTCGGCTAATAATCCCAAAATATTAACCACTCAAAGAAATCATTTTCAGTTTGAGAGATAAGTATTATATTCGCAATCTTATATTTATTCGTCAAATGAGCAAATTACATATGGTTGACCTCAAAGGTCAATATGAAAAAATACAAAAGGAAGTTGATGAGGCCGTTATAAACGTTATTCGTTCAACTGCTTTCATTAATGGTCCTGAGGTAAAGTCTTTCGCATCAGAGTTAGAAAATTACTTGGGAGTGAAAAATGTAATCCCTTGTGCCAATGGCACGGATGCACTACAAATTGCCATGATGGCGCTAGACCTTCAGCCTGGGGATGAAGTAATCACTGCTTGTTTCACATATGTTGCAACCGCTGAGGTAATTGCCTTATTAAAACTTAAACCAGTTTTAGTGGATGTAAACCCAGATACTTTTGATATTGATATTGACCAACTAAAATCAGCCATCACTTCAAAAACAAAAGCAATTGTACCTGTTCACTTGTTTGGTCAATGTGCTAACATGGAAGCAATTATCGAAATTGCTAAGGAGCATAATTTATATGTAATTGAAGATACTGCACAAGCAATTGGTGCTGACTATACTTTTAGCAATGGCACAAAAAAGAAAGCGGGAACCATTGGAACCATTGGATGCACTTCTTTTTTTCCTTCTAAAAACTTAGGATGCTTTGGTGATGGTGGAGCGATATTTTGCGAAGACGATGAGTTAGCAAAGAAAATAAGAATGGTTGCTAATCACGGTCAAAGTGTTCAGTATGTGCACAACACTGTAGGTGTAAACAGTAGATTAGATAGTATACAAGCCGCAATTTTGAGAATTAAGTTGAGACATCTTGACACATACAATGAGGCAAGATTGGTTGCAGCAAATTACTACTCCTCAGAATTGGCTGGCATCAATGAGTTGCAAACACCTGTAATTTCAGACAAATCAACTCATGTTTTTCACCAATACACGCTGAAATGTAAAGGAATTGACAGGGATGCATTAAGAACTTTTCTTACAGAAAGAGAAATTCCTTGTATGATTTATTACCCAATTCCATTACATCATCAGGAAGCATACAAACAAGAAAACGCAAGCGATAAAGATTTCGCAGTTACTTTGGATTTATGCAAAAACGTAATTTCCTTGCCAATTCACACAGAAATGACGCGTGAATCTCAGGACATTATCATTAATGGAATTAAAGAATTTTTTAAGAAATAGACTATGAAGATAGCAGTTGTAGGAACCGGATATGTAGGATTAGTTACAGGTACATGTTTTGCTGAAACTGGAAACACAGTTATCTGTGTGGATATTGACGAGGCAAAAGTAGAAAAAATGAAAGCCGGTGTTGTCCCAATTTACGAGCCACATTTGGACGTTTTATTTGAACGAAACATTAAACAAGGAAGGCTCTCTTTCACCACTGATTTGGCAGCAGCGATTGAAGACGCAGAAATTATTTTCTTAGCATTACCTACACCTCCTGGTGAAGATGGGTCTGCTGATTTGTCCTATATTTTAGGGGTAGGTGAACAACTTGGAGGAATGATAAAAAACTACAAGGTAATTGTAGACAAAAGTACTGTTCCAGTTGGTACAGCCGAAAAAGTTAGAGAAGTAGTTGCTAAAAACGCAACGGTTGACTTTGACATTGTTTCTAATCCTGAGTTTTTACGTGAAGGGTTTGCTGTGGATGATTTCTTGAAGCCGGACAGAGTGGTAATTGGAACAGAATCTGCCAAAGCCAGAAAGGTAATGGAAGAATTATACAAGCCTTTTGTAAGACAAGGAAACCCAATTATTTTCATGGATGAAAAATCTGCAGAGTTAACCAAGTATGCTGCGAATTCATTTCTAGCAACGAAAATTACTTTCATGAATGAAATTGCTAATTACTGTGAATTAATTGGCGCTAATGTGGATGACGTCAGAAGAGGCATGGGCACGGATACTAGAATCGGAAACAGGTTTTTATTCCCTGGTATTGGCTATGGAGGAAGTTGCTTCCCAAAGGATGTGCAAGCTTTGGCTAAATCAGGTAAAGAGGCTGGATATAACTTCTCTATCATCGATTCAGTAATGGATGTAAACCATAAGCAAAAATTTATTTTAGCAGAAAAGGTTTTGAATTTCTATAATGGAGATTTAAAGGGTAAAAAATTGGCGATGTGGGGACTGGCTTTTAAGCCAGACACCGATGACATCAGAGAAGCTCCTGCATTGTATATGATCGATGAATTGGTAAAAGCAGGCGCTGAGATATGTGCTTATGACCCTGAGGCCATGCCAAATGTGGAAGGTGTAATTGGTGATAAAATTAAATACGCTTCCAATCAATACGAAGCCTTAGAAGGAGCTGACGCTCTTTTAATTGCAACTGAATGGCAAGTTTTTAGAACTCCAGATTTTGGAAAGATTGATTCGCTTTTAAAAGAAAAAGTCATTTTTGATGGAAGAAATTTATACGACCTTATTGACATGAGGAATAAAGGATATTTCTACAGCAGTATTGGTAGAGAAACAGTTAAAAAATAATTATGAAAAGAGTTCTTATAACTGGAGCAGCTGGGTTCCTTGGGTCGCACCTTTGTGATAGATTTATCAAAGAGGGTTATTATGTCATAGCAATGGACAACTTGATAACTGGTCGTTTGGAAAACATTGAGCACTTATTTGGTAAAGAAAATTTTCATTTTTCAAATCATGATGTATCTAATTTTGTTCACGTGCCTGGAGAATTAGATTACATTTTACATTTTGCTTCTCCAGCTAGTCCAATCGATTATTTAAAAATTCCTATTGAAACTTTAAAAGTTGGGTCGTTAGGAACATTGAATTTATTAGGATTAGCTAAAGCAAAAAATGCGAGAATGCTAATTGCTTCTACTTCTGAAGTTTATGGAGACCCATTAGTGCATCCTCAATCTGAAGATTATTATGGAAATGTGAATACAATTGGACCAAGAGGTGTTTATGATGAAGCAAAACGATTTCAAGAATCTATGACTATGGCATACAATAGGTTTCATGGCTTAGAAACTAGAATAGTTCGTATTTTTAA
>CAJYBK010000175.1 GCA_913064955.1 uncultured Flavobacteriales bacterium | reverse complement strand
GTGATAGAAGCAGATTTTACAGCAGTAATATGTTGAAGAATGCCATCATTTTTTGTTTAGGTTTCCTAATAATAGTATTCCCTTTGTTTTCGGATGGAATGTTTATGGATGGAACTATATATGCTGCTGTGGCCGACAATTTGGCGATGGGCAATGGTTCTTTGTGGCACATGGAGTTCAGTAAAACATTAATGTCGGATTTTCATGAGCATCCACCCTTAGCAATTTGGTTGGAGAGTTTGTACCATTATATATTTAACGGCTCAATGCTTTCGGAACGATTCTATTCTATGACTATGTGGTTATTGAATGGTATTCTAATTGTGAAAATATGGGAAGCATTGAAACAGCCTAAAAAGTATGCTTGGTTCCCTTTGTTGTTATGGGTTGTCATTCCTGAGATTCATTGGGCTTTTTCAAATAATATTTTGGAAAATACGATGGGAGTATTTGTGAGTGCTTCGGTATTTTTTTATCTCAAATCAATGGAGAAATTAAGATGGCAATTTTTATTTTTATATGCCCTGATGATTTTGTTTGCCTTTTTGACCAAAGGTTTTACGGGGTGTTATACACTTGTTTTTCCAATATTAATTGGGCTAATCTGGAAGAAAGAAATGCTACTTCGTACAGTGATAGATTCCATCATTTCAGCAGGCATAATTGCATTAGTAATGCTCATGATTTGGTATGGATGGGACGGTGCTGCATCCAACCTTTCAGATTATTTGACAATGCAAGTAGCAGGAAGTGTGGAGAATATAGAAACTGTTTCTTTTCGCGGACAGATTGTTTTGGAATTTTTAAATGGGTTAATTGTTCCTTTTATACTGGTGTTGATGTTAGTGCTTATCGCAAAGAAAAAAAGAATTCAATTTAGCGATTCATCTAAAAGTAAAATTTCATTAATGCTATTTTTCCTATGTTTGGCTGGGGTTTTACCTATTATGATCAGCATGAAACAAAGATCGTTTTACATTCTTACAGTTTTTCCTTTTGCAGTAATTTCTATAGCAATGTACTTCACACCTTCGATAATTATTATTCATAATTGGTTTTCAAAGTATGTGTTTAAAAGAACTGTATTGTTCTTAATGATTGCGCTATCGGTAATTGGAATTATTGTTAGTTCTACTTTTGTAGGTAGGGATAAACAGATGTTGAGTGATGTTTATTCAATTGGGAGACTAGTCAATGTAGATGAAACTTTATGCTTAAGCAAAGGTGCAAGACCTGATTGGTCTCTTATTGCTTATTTATCTCGATACAACAAAATTAGCGTTAAAGTAAAAGGAGATGACTGTACTAATTTATTGATTTTGAAATCCGAGAATTCAGCACATTCAAATGAGAAAGGTAAATGGGTGATGTTAAAATCATTTGATCTTCTCCTAAACTATAGCAGTACTAATCCACAATAAAATTACCGTTCCAAAAGTACCCAAGGCTAGTTTCTTCAACTCAGGATCTAATAGTTTTGGATATTGCACTTGGTGCACGAATAAAGCGTTTTTCAAAAACAAAAAGGAAGGTAAAAACGCCAGATAAAAAATGGAGGGTAATTCAAAACTCCATATCATCAATTGCAAAGAGACAATTGCTCCTATTATTAAAAATGAATGATAGTATCTAGCACTGGCAAAGCCAATTTTCACAACCAAAGTGTTTTTACCACTTTCTTTATCATTGGAGATGTCGCGCATGTTGTTCATGTTCAATACTGCTGTACTCATGAGACCAACAAAAGTAGCCATCCATATTACCTCCCATTTAAAAATATGGGTATGAAGATAATAAACACCGAAAACACCAATTAATCCAAAGAATAGAAAGACAAAAATATCACCCATGCCTGAGTATCCATATGCTTTTTTGCCAACCGTGTACATGATAGCGGCAACAACACTTGCAACACCTAATCCAGTAAAAATTAATATTTCAGAAACTGATGCTTCCTTAAGTGAGGTGTAGATAAGGGTGAGACCAACAACAAATGCAATAATGGCGTTAATGATAACTGCTCTTTTCATTTGGTCAGGTGAAATGGCTTTACTCTGAATGGCTCTTTCAGGACCAACTCTGTTGTCGTTGTCAGTACCTTTTACACCATCTCCATAATCATTAGCAATATTAGATAGTACTTGGAGTAAAATAGTAGTTAGAGCGGCTAAAATTAGTACATCTATTCGAAAAAGGTTGTCTTGATAGGCAAGAAAACTACCTCCCAATATGCATGATAAAGCCAAAGGTAGTGTCCTTAATCTAAAGGATGATATCCAATCTTTTACTGATGCCAATTTTATTTCTTTTTATAAAGAACGGGATTCAAAGAATCGTCATTATACATCTTCATTTGTCTATAGACTTTGATTTTTTTGTTGCCAGAGGCAAAATCTTCCAGTAATTGATCAAATGAAGCGGTTAAATCAGCTTGTTGTTCTAAAAGTATATTGAGTTTATCTTGACATTTTTTCAAATGTTCAGGAGCAGCATCTTGTCTATCTACTTGCTCTTGCATGTGATAAATTTTAAGACATAAGATAGATAATCGATCTACAACCCACGCAGGACTTTCAGTGTTGATTGTAACGTTAGTATTTGGAACTACATTTTTGAATAATTCAATGTAATAGTCGTCAATATGCTCTACCGTGTCGGTTCTATTTTGATTGGAATGATCAATTCTTCTTTTTATTTCCATTCCTTTTTGCAAGTCAATTTTAGGATCTCTGATGATATCTTCTAAATGCCATTGCACAGTGTCAATCCAATTCTTTAAATACATGAGTGCCTCAATAGAACCTTGCTCGAATGGGTTTTGAATGTTGGTGTCAACATTATCTGCTATATGATAGTTGGAAATAGCTTTGTTAAAAATAGCAATACATTCCTGTGCCTTCATTTTTTAATGTTTTATTATTGGTTGATGGATGTAAATAGTTCTTTTAATTCGGTAGCGTCATTAGGTTTCATTCTACCACCAAGTACAAGGCTCAGTTGTTTTCTTCTTAATGCACTTGCAAAACGTTTTTTTTCTTCTTCAGTTTCTGGAACTAATTCAGGTACAGGAAGTGGTTTCAGGTTTTCGTCCATCGCTACAAAAACGAAAATCCCTTCATTACATTTAGATCTATGACCGTCACGAGTTTCTAAAAAGACATCAACATAAATTTCCATGGAAGTGTTGAATGCTCTTGAAACTTTAGATTCCAATATCACATATGAGCCCAAAGGTATTGGCTGTGTAAAAGATACATTATTGATGGAAGCAGTTACCGCTACATTTCCACAATGTCTAAAAGCTGTTATACTTGCCACTTCGTCCATCCAAGCCATCAATTGTCCCCCGAAAAGGTTTTGCAATTGATTTGCATCATTTGGCATTACCAAATGTGTTTGAATGGTGAAGGATTGTTGAGGTGTTTTAGCGGGTAAACTCATTTCGTTTTATTTTGATACAAAAATATCGAATATACCGCAGCTAACCAAGGTAATCGAAAGTATAAAAAGGAGATTACTCCATTTGCATCATCTTGTCATAGTCTTTTCCGTCTCCTCCAGGTACAGGAGGACAAGCATTTTTACTTGGTTTACTCAGGAAAGCGAACCTTACGCTAAAAATAATAGGTCTGTATCTACTGCTGAAAATTCCATAATCAGATCGCCCTTTTTCAAATTGCTTAATGTTTAAAATAGGAGTCTCTATGGAAGGTATAATGAATAGTTTTTTCGAAACTTTTATTCCAAAGCCAATTTTATAATGTAATGAAAATAGCAGTTTTTGATTGTCTAGATTATAGGTAGAACCAGAGTTTTCATATTTCTGCATGAAATTCCAATCCAAATTAGCGCCTAGACTATTTTGAATAAAAGTGTAATCAGATAGTTGAATAATATTATTGATGTTGAAATTTCCTACTAGATAGTTTTTTTTAAAAACACCTTTATTCCCTTGGTATTTTTCACTTCCACTTAGTCTTTTATATGCTAAACTATAATCAAAGTAGTTAAATACATTACCACCACCTGGAAAAAACCTCCATCTACCAACTTCTGCATACAGAGAAAGTCTACCATTAGGATTCACCTCTGGAGCATCATCTGCTTTCGGTTTGAACGGAACCATATAAGTTAGTCCTGGAGCAAAGTGCCATCCGCTATTCTTCCACCTGGAAAATTCTACCAAGTCTTGATTTTTACGTTTCGCTTGTGCATTAAGTTGCCCTATAGTTGCTAATAAAAGTAATATTGTGATTAACTGTTTCATCCGTTTATGGTGTTGTAGATTTTTGCTTTTCGTCTAAAATCTCATTAATTAAATTTGATTCAAAACCTCTACCGTAAAGATAGGTGGATATCTTGCTTCTTTTCTTGTAGGGTATCTTTTCTTTTGATTGCTCCCATTTTAAATCAATCAATTTTTCTAACGCAGTATAATATTCTTCTGGGTCAATTTCACTTAGTCCTAATTCAATACACTTGTCAGTAAGGCCTTTTCCTTTGAGTTGATACTTTATTTTTCTTTTTCCCCATTTTTTCATTCTGAACTTCCCTGAAGAATAAGTTCGTGCAAATCTTTCTTCGTTAAGGTAGTTTCCTTGGATTAATAGCAACAACACGTAGTCCATTTCGTCTGCATTTAGTTTAAAGGACTTAAGTTTAGTGATTACTTCCTGTTGGCATCTTTCCTGATAGGCACAATAACTCCTTGCTTTTTCTAAGGCTTCTATATGGGTGATAATTTTGCTCAAGGTTTAATTGTCTATTTGAAGTTGAACATCAGGTTTTTTCTCTTCTTCTACTCCCAATTTTTTTAGAAACTTATTAATTCCCTTGTCTTTTTTCTTTTTCTCAATAACAGTTTTGTCTTCACCTTCCTTTTCTGGTTGTTCTTCTTTGTTGTCAAATTCTTCCCATTGAATTTCAAAAGTAGGTTCTACTTTTTTAGGAGCAACATAAGTTCCCAACGTGGTATCCTTTTTGAATAACCCTAATTCTGATTTTAGTAACGACTTTACATCTTTTTTTTCCTGTTCAATGTTTTCTTTTAGAACTGCATGCTTTTCTTCGGAGTCAATTTCATACTGAGGATCAGCTAGGTTGCCATACATTCGGAGGAATAACCTTTTGCCCAGTTCGTCATCTACTACAGGCCCAAACTCATCTTGTTTTGCGTTTCGGTAATATAAATTTCTCAAAGTGAAACTAAAATGGTAATCTATGTCATCATTAAAGTGATGAACTCCAGCAATACTGACGTCTATCAAATTACTTTCAATAAGCATTTTTGGAATCATTATTTTGCTATCTTTTATAGTGATGGTATTAGATAGATCAGAAAATTTAATGTGTTGCATCTTCTTTTTCATCTTCTCAGTATCGATGAGTGCTTTGACAATTTTATTGCCATTTAAGTAGTCAGCAATTTCCAACATAGAAGACTGTTCTATTAATTCGCCTTTGGAAATGTGTAAATTTATGTCAGCAATTAAACTCTCCGTATCTAAGTTGAAATCATTGTCCATCAAAACGGCCATATCTAAGGTGATATTTCCTGTACCTTTTATGTTTTTGTCTGTGATGTAATCCTGACCAAAGTTGTCCATCTCCAGAAAGAAGTTTTCAATATCTACCTCTTTTGCAGTCAATGCGGTCGTCCAAGTGAAGGAATTGTCTGTGTTCTGAAGAATATCAGTTGTGCAAATGTACGAGCCTTTGTTTGCATTGAAAGTGAAGTTCTTGGCGGTCAACTTTTGATTAAATAAAGTAATAATTCCATTAATTTTTTTCGTGTTGAATTTACCATAAGTCAACTCCTCAATTTGAGCTTTTAAGTTTAAATGCACATTATTAGGTAAAGTAAAAGGAGTTGGCTCTTCGGTTGTTAATGCCAAAGCAGATGATTGAGGCTCACTTTGTAAGAGATCATCTAAATTTAGTTTTTGAGTTCTAAGATCAGCCTCAACTGTAAGTGTTTCCGTGCTGCTAATTACATAAGGGATGAGGTTTTTCAATACACCATCCAGTCGAAAATCACTGTCTCCCGCAAATCCATGGAGGTTATTTATGGCGGCATCATTTTGTTTTAACAGAAGGTTGCCATTTACTTGAGAATAGGTGATGGCAGAATTAGGAAGTTTAAGTGTTGTGTTCTTAAATCCAAAAGTACCACTGGACTTAATGATGTTGATGTCTTCTTCTTGTTTTTGTGCAACAAAGAATGCATCAAAAGTGCTTGTTCCAGATAGTTTTTCAATGTTGGGTGTGTTGGCAAAATACTTCAATTGCAATAGATTGATTTCACCATAGGTATTAACTGAGATTTTAGGGTTGGATAGATCTTCAACTAACACATTTCCTTGAATTTTTCCTACGTCAATAGTTCCCTTAATATCTTTAATTTCCAAAACTGATATTCCACCTTTATCTGAGTCAAAACTCCCATCTAAAGACAAGTTCTTCATGCTAACCAAGGAAGTTTGCTCCTCAAGGCTTCCGTCTTTTAAATAAAATTCCGCAATCGTTCTAGGAGATTCTAATTCTGATATTGGACCATTTATGTTCGCTTCAAAAACCACCAATCCTTTTGCTTTATATTGAGCTAATGACTCCGTGTACTTCTCTGGTAGAATGGAAAATGCTGATGCTAAATCAATGTTTTTTCCTTTGATGTTTAAGTCTAACCTAGCGCTGTCAGGAATGCTTGTGTAGATTCCTTTAACATTAAAAAGGAGTTCTTCGATGTTTAGGTCTCCCTTACTTATCTCATAAGTTTTTTGCTGGTTATTAATATTGAGTTCTAAATCTAGATTGGCATTTTTATTTCTAATAAATGTAACTTCATTGGTGTGAATCTTCTCTAGTTTAAGATGAGATTTCGCAGTCATTTTAAACGCTTGGTCGTTGAAATCTCCCGTAAATACAATATCATGCGACTGCGCTCTGTACACTTGTTGATTAACGGAGTCGATATACGAAATATGAATGTCTTTACCAGTTAATTCGCTGAGTTGAAAGGAGAATTTAGAGCTACTTTTTTCAGTTGTGTCTTTTTTGAAAATATCATAATTTTCAACACCTTCTTTATTAATTTTAAGGTTGATCAATGCCGATTCCATAGAGACTTTTTGAACTCTATAATTGCCTCCCATCATATCCCAAAAGTCAAAGGATAGGTAAATGTGTTGGGCATAAAACATCGTGTCTTTACCCTCAGGGTCTAAATAGTCTGGAATTAAAACATCATTGAACCTCAATGAAGCATTTGGGAATTGATCCCATAA
>CAJYBK010000174.1 GCA_913064955.1 uncultured Flavobacteriales bacterium | reverse complement strand
GGGCAATTTCACATATATCTATAAGTACAGGCTTACAGATGTTAAGCGTATTCCAATTCTTATGAAAAAAAACAAAGGTATTCCTGCTGAGGGAGGGTTCAAAAATCTGCTTGTTACATATGATAAGGAGGATAAAGTTATTTTGCTGAATTCAACACATGAAACCATAGAAACGGAATTGAATCAGAAAAAAATCAATTTTGCTGCTGTAATTACTTCTGTTACTACACTAATTACAGTAACAGTACCTTCCATACTTCTCTTTATTGCTAGGAATCCTTGAGTCTAAAACTCTTCACCTTTAATGGTATCGATTTTATCTTGTTGCTTGTAGTTATTGAACCTTAAAGATGCAGACACCGTAAAAATTGGCCATTTTGGAGTAGCCAATCTATAAGAATATAAAGTAGGTGTCTCCACATATGACTCTCTAATTTCGGTATTAAAAACATTGCTCAATTGAACAGATGTCGACAATTTCTTGTCCCAGAAATCCTTTTTCACTGCTAAGTCAACCACATAAAATTCACTTGTTCTACCTAAAGCTTCAACTCTTGGGCTGTTATAGTTGGCTATCAATTGAACTTTCCAATCATTTTTTAGATTAAAAGTATTACCCACTCTAGCATTGTAAGTAAAATTCTGTTGATCAATAAGTACATTCCCTAAACTTCCTTTTAATTGATATAAAAAGACATTAGACCCAAAATCAAGTGACCACCATTTATACAATCGTTTTCTATACGATAGTTCTCCACCAAGCGATTTTGATGTACCCGCATTAACAGGTCTTTTTAAGATAACGTTTGTTTCATAAACTTCCTGAATTCTTTCAATAATGTTATTGGTATTTCTATAGTAAAGTTCAGCTGAGAAACTTCCTTTTTGGATAGTTCTAATATATCCCAACTCAAATGATTGAATATATTCCGGCAATAAATCCGCATTTCCAGTTCTCACTGTATAAGGATCTTCCCAAGTAATAAAAGGCTCTAGATACCAACTTCTGGGACGTTGAATTCTTCTTGAAGCGTTAGCCATGAACTGATTTTTTTTGTCCATTTGGTAGGAGAAATGTGCAGAAGGAAACCAATCCATTCTATTCACGGAAGTTTTCAAATCCCCGGTTGTTATAGCTATATTCCTGTCAGTGTACTCACCTCTCAAACCTATTTGATAACCTAATTTCTTTAGTTTCCCACTGTAAATAACATAACCTGCGTAAACGTTTTGCAAATAACTTACATCTGTTGAATACAAGGACAACCTTTCATAAGCTGCTAAACTATCACTGTAAACATAAGAATCTTGATCATCACTGTTATTCCCTATATCAGTTTGTAAGCCTGTCTTAAATTTACTTTTGTTTTTTAAAGGTAATTCATAATCCAAGTTAAACCTTAGCAAACCTGAAGGACCAACTTCAGTTGCCCTATTTCCTCCTTGAAAATTTCCAAATTCATCAAAATATTCTGTTTGAGCATCCTCATTCCCATCGTGCAAATTGTACATTCCAGTAACACTCAAACGATGTTCTTTATCTCCTTTGATATTCAAAGAGTAACTTCCTGTGGCAGTCAAGCCATAAAATTGTCTCAAAGTCTTTTCTCTATTTTCATAAGCGGAAACAACCGAATCATTCAAAGATTCCGTAAAAAAATAATTGGCAGCAGCATTGTATTGTCTTTGATTTCCATTCAGTCCCAATGAAAATGTATTCTTTCGATTTGGCGCATATTCCAGAGCAGTGTTGATACCATAATTAGTTCTAAAAAACCTATGTTCCCCTTCTCCTTCAATTTTAGACAGAGCATCACTTACCTGCGTTTCTCTAACTTGTTGAATATCTCTATAACGGTTCGCATTTTTGTAATTTCCTCCTATGTTAAATTTTATCTTATTCTTGTTTACACTTACCAAAAAGTCACCTCCATAATTCTCGAAATTTCCACCATTAAGGTTGATTAAAGTACTAATACCATCAAGTTTATCTTTTTTCAAAATGATATTAATGATGCCGGCATTTCCTTCTGCATTATATTTAGCTGATGGATTAGTGATAATTTCGATATCCTTTATATTACTTGCTGGAATCATTTGCAATGCATCTGAAGCTTCCATATTGGCAGGAACATTATCAATAAGTAGAGTAAAACCTGTACTACCTCTCAAACTAACATTACCATCCATATCCACAGTGATAGAAGGAATATTCTGAAGTACCTCTAGCGCAGAAGCTGCAGCAACAGTAGTCATGTTTTCTACATTAACCACTTTTTTATCAATTTCATAGGTTACCACAGGTCTATCAACAGTAATTTCGGCACTCTCTAGCACTTCTTGGTCTGCCTCTAATGCAATTTTATTGAAATCTACACTGTTCACTTCCTTTGTAATCTGAACATTAGATTTCCATTTAGTTTGATAACCTATGAAAGAAAACTTTACAATATAATCCCCATTGTTAACAGCAGTAATCACAAACTCACCTATGTCATTGGTAATTGCCCCTGTTACCATTGAAGAATCCGTAGCCTTAAATAATGTGATAGTAACATAAGACATAGGCGCTTTTGATGCAGCGTCAATTACTTTTCCGGAAATCTCTCCGCTTTGTTTACCAGGCATTCCTCCACCTCCACCTCCAGGCCTTTGCGACTGAAAAGTAGACACCATGGTGATTATTATAAATAATGTAAAAAAGTATTTCAATGAATTATGATTTGATTTTTGAACTGCAAAATTGCAATTTTTAATTTGATGGATGCTCCTACTTTTGAAAAAAGTATAACACTATGTTTTTCAACCTTGATTCTTTAGCATACCAGATATAATTTCTTCAATCTCTTGAGAGGAATATCCTTCACTCTTTAATTTAGTATAATACTCTAGTCCATCCATTTCATTGTCAGCAGTCTTAGATTCTACCTTCTTTCCAACTTCTTTTTCAATTTCATCAATTGATGTTGAGGCATCTTTAATTATATCTGCCAATGATTTTTTGTTTGCCATTCCGCAAAGGTAATCCGAATATGAATTAAAAGCAAAATTCAAATATCCGCCTCTTTAATTTGGTTTATATTTGCGCAGCAATCATACAAAGAGAAGTAAATATGTCATTTGAAAAACTAGGATTACACAACTCCATACTTAGCACATTATCTCAATTAAATTTTGAGAAGCCTTACCCGATTCAAACAGAAGCTATTCCAGCAGCTATTGCAAAAAAGGACATCCTAGGCATCGCTAAAACTGGTTCTGGAAAAACGGCAAGTTTTGTGTTACCAATCTTGCATAACATCATCCAGGATGCTCCCAATAAAAATAGACATATCAATGCGTTAATTGTTGTTCCAACGAGAGAATTGGCAATACAAGTTCATGAAGTATTAACCTCTTTTTCGAGACAACTACCAAGAAGGGTTAAAACTATGGCGGTTTATGGAGGCGTCTCCATCAATCCGCAAATGATGAAAATGAACGGTGTGGAAATATTGGTTGCAACACCTGGTAGACTTTTAGAACTAATCGAGAATAAAGCTTTGTACTTAACCAGTGTTAAAACACTTGTATTGGATGAGGCAGACAAAATGCTTAACCTAGGTTTTAAAGATGAAATGGATCGTATTTTAGGGTTACTTCCGAAAAAACGACAAAACCTATTATTCTCGGCTACATTAAGTGAGGGCATTCAAGACATTTCCAGAGTATTACTTCATGATCCGATTACTATCAAAATAGAGGCGAAAGAAGACAATATAGAGCTGATTAAACAAAAAGCATACGGAGTTACGGAAGAAAGAAAAGGTCCATTACTTCGATATTTGATTAAAACTAATAATTATAAGCAAATTCTGATATTTGCTTCCACAGTTTACAAAGTAGACAACGTAGCCGATAAACTTCGAAAGAACGGTATTAATGCTCAGGCCATTCACGCTAAAAAAAGTCAAAAAGCCAGGACTGCTGCTTTGAGTGACTTCAAGAATGGACATTTAAAAGTATTGGTTGCAACGGATTTATTGGCAAGAGGGATTGACATCGAATTTCTACCTTGCGTTATCAACTACGAACTTCCTCGCTCTCCAAAAGATTATGTTCACCGAATAGGAAGAACTGGTCGTGCTGAGTCTCCGGGGGATGCTATTTCTTTGATTACACCTGAGGAACAACATCACTTTAGAGTGATACAGAAAAAAATGAAGAAATGGGTGGATATGGTAGAAAGTGATGAGATAGATTTACATGGGATGTAATTGCTAATTATTACTTGGCCTTCTGTGGGAATGCTTCCACCTTTTATGTGTCCAAAGCCAATACTCAGGATTAGCATTGATATCCTTCTCCAACAATCTAACATGAGCTTCTGTTATTTCAGTTGGTTGCGTCTCCCTCGGTTTGTCAGTTATTAATTGATGAACCACTTCAAAATGACCTCTTTTTACTTTATGAATTGTAGAGAAAAACACTGGCAAATCAAATTCTTTGGCAAATTTTTCAGGACCAAAAAACACAGGTGTATCCTGATTTAAAAAAGTGGTCCAATGACATCTTTCAACATTTGAAGGGCTTTGATCTGCTCCAAAAATCATTGCTTTTGGCGTTCCGAAATCAGCCTCGAATGTATTTTTAGTTTCTTTCATTGGTGTAAGTCGTAATCCGTATTTTTCTCTAGATTTACGCATCTTTTCATCAAAGAACTTGCTTGACAAAGGTTTATAAATTCCCACCGGAATAAAATCAAAGCAAAGCCCAATTCCTACAGCCAAGTATTCCCAATTATTATAATGCCCGCCAACCATTATTATATCTTTACCTTGATCAAAATAAGGTTTAAGCAATTCATTATTCTTAAAAACCATTCTTCTTTTAATCTTGTCTTCCGATATGGTAAACCCTTTGATGCTTTCTAAAACTAAATCACAAAAATGTCGATAGAATTTGTCCATCATTATTTTATGTTCTGCTTTCGATTTTTCTGGAAATGATTTCTCAATATTGGTTAGTACCACTTTTTTACGATAACCAAAAACTCTATACAGCCAAAAATAGGTAAGGTCACTTAAGCCATATAACATAAAAAATGGCAACCGAGAAATTGGAATGATCAATAAGTAGTATGCTAATTTCGCACCCATTACAACTGTTTTAAATCAAGGAATATTTCATTCACTTCATAGCATGTTTCACCGCAATCATTGTAAGATTTTTCTTTTAGTTTTTTACCGTCTAAAGCAATCGACTGAGGAGTGGCAGCATAATAAAATGCCTCTGCCGCATATCTTTTCTTTGTTGGCAACCAAAAGGAAACAGATTCTTCATAAACTGTATCGTACCAAATCACAACATTGTCTTCTGCATAGCCATCATATAAAACAACTGGAATTCCAGCACCTCCAGTATTGTAAGATACTTGAATCGTTACATATCCGCTATCTATTTCATAAGGGTAGCAATCTGCAGAAGGTACGCAATCTGAACTTCCTGTATACTTTGCACAATTGACACAAATCAACATGCTAACCAACGAAAGTATAATGACTGCTATCTTCATTACTCCCCTAAAACTTTAGTATTGAACGAAAGTGGGAGTAAATCTGCTACTGCATCAAAAACCATAATCGTTTCACCTTCTCCCTTTAAAATTACTTTCATGGGTTCAGACTGGATTCTTTCATATTCACTCATTACTTGTCTGCAGGCTCCGCAAGGAGAAATAACCTCTAGCAACTCCCCTTTTTTAGACTTAGCCATTATCGCTATCTTCTTAACAATTGCGTTCGGAGCATGTGCCTTACAGTAATATAAAGCTACTCTTTCCGCACAAAGAGAACTAGGGTAAGCGATATTCTCTTGATTATTTCCTGTGATTATTTCACCGGAATCCAATAATAAAGCAGCACCAACTTGAAACTGCGAATATACTGCATAAGCATTTTTCAATACTTCTTCTGCCCTACTTATCAATTCTTGATCTATACTCTCCAACTCCATCTTATTCTCATAAGATTGATAAGCTATATTTATGGATTTTACTTTCATATTGTTTTTATTATTCGTCAAACAGGGTTGATTACTAAAAAAACAAAGTTAATAAAAGTATTTGCTAGCCCATTCATTAGTTCCTTTAATTTCTACTTTTATCGAAGGATTAAACTTTTTTATCAGTCTAACAATACATTGAGCCAATTAACTGACATATTGAATACTTTCGCACCTATTTCTCTAAAAGAAATGGACAGCGTTAAATTGCTCAATCGAGTGGATTCAAAATATGTAATGTCGAAGCGTCAGTTTTACGAGATTTTGCCTCAACTTAAGTCAGATTATCAATCTCTAACCATTAAGGAACTAAGAAGCGCTAATTACAAATCTTTGTACTTCGATACAGAAGACTTCAAGTATTACAATGATCATCACAACGGAAGAGTCAATCGACACAAAGTAAGAACAAGAAAATATTTAGATAGTGAACTTTGTTTTTTTGAAATCAAACATAAGAACAAAGGAAGGACTGATAAAAAAAGAATTCGAGTGGCAGATTTTGACAACGAAATTCAAGGAGAATCAAATGACTTTTTGGATAGAGTTATTGAGCATGCGCCAGATTTAAAGCCTTGTCTTTGGAATAATTTTGAAAGAGTAACGCTTGTTAATAATGAAAGGAAAGAAAGACTAACATTTGACATAGGGTTAAATTTTAGTTGGAATGAAAAGGATTTCGGATTTCCAGACATTGTAATTGCTGAAGTCAAACAAGAAATAAACGATAGAAACACACCATGTAGACGCTTATTTAAATCTAATATGATAAGAGAAGCCAAAGTGAGTAAATATTGTATTGGCATGGGTTTACTGTACAAAGGACTCAAAACCAATAGGTTTAAACAGAAATATTTAATGATAGATAAAATACAATGAATGACTTAATCCAAATCCCAGCAAACTTTAAACCTCAAGAAAACTGTCTCAAAGATAAAGTTATTCTTATCACAGGTACAGGTGATGGTATTGGAGCAACTGCTGCCAAAACATTTGCTAAATATGGTGCAACGATTATTTTATTAAGTAAAACTGAAAAAAAGATTGTCGCTATTTATGATGAAATCGTTAAAGCAGGAAAATCAGCCAAAGGTTTCCTTAAAGATGCTCTAAAGACAAAAGCATATGAAAAGGCAAGGTCAAATGCCGCAATGAAAATTGTAACTTCAGCCAAAACACTAACTCATAAACAAGCAAACACAAAATGGGAGAAAATTAAAAAGGCAGAGCTAGTATATAAAAGAAGAAAAAAGCTAGAAATTGCG
>CAJYBK010000173.1 GCA_913064955.1 uncultured Flavobacteriales bacterium | reverse complement strand
AGTTCAGACGTGTGCTCTTCCGATCTTACTCCCATCTCAAAGCAGCAAAGTTAATTTTGGAGACCATGCCTCTAGCTCAAAGAAAGTATCTTTTAGAATATCTATTCCAATTAGCAAAAGCCGATGGAGCGATAGTCAAGGAAGAGATTAAAATAATTGACGAAATTGCTAAGGCGCTAGGTTATTTTGGAGCAGGATATTCAACCCTAAAAGCAAAATATATTAAAATAGCATCACAAAGTGATTATGCTATTCTAGGTATTAAAAAAGATGCTACCACAGCCGAGTTAAAAAAAGCATATCGAAAATTAGCCAAGAAAAATCATCCAGATAAATTTGCAGGAGCGGATCAAGCCACAAAAACAAAGGCTAAAAAAGAATTTCAAAAAATTCAAAACGCCTATGAATCCATCATGAAGACACGAGGCAAATAATAACATTATTTTTAAAAACAGCTTCACTTTCACCTTGTTAATTATCTTTGTAATATAAATGGCAGGAGCAATAAATATCAAAAATAAAAAAGCGAAGTTCGAATATGAATTTCTCGAAAGTTATACTGCTGGCATTCAACTACTAGGAACAGAGATCAAATCGATTAGAGAAAGTAAAGCTAGTATTGTTGAAGCATATTGCGTCATCGTAAATAATGAAGTCTACATTCGTAATATGACGATTCAAGAATATAAGAATGCAAGTTTTGAAAAACACGAGATCAGAAGAGACAGAAAACTCCTACTTAATAGATCGGAAATCAATAAAATTGACCGAAAGTTGAAACTAAAGGGTCTAGCCCTTATTCCATATAAAATGTTCATTACACCAAAAGGTCACGCCAAGGTTGAAATTAAATTAGCCCAAGGTAAAAAGACACACGATAAACGTCAAGATCTCAAAACAAAAGATGATAAGCGTGAAATGGATAGAAAGATGAAAGAATTTAGATAATGAAAAAATGGTTGAGCAGTACCCTACCCAACCATATTCAAATGCTCTTTCAGAGAAAATTTTACTGCATCTGCCACCAATAGATAAAACTTTGACTTATCTACCTTACGACAAGATTCTAGCGCAGCATAATACTTCATCCTATTCTCCATATCACCTTTAATATTAGTAATTGGATAACCAGCCTGAAGCAACATCAAGTTCATTACTAATCTTGACGTCCTACCATTCCCATCTAGGAACGGATGTATACTAACAATTTGCTCATGCATCTCTGCAGCAAGAATAACAGGATGCATTGTGTCTTTATTATTTTCATAGAACACAAAAACATCTTCCATTCCTTTATTAATTAGAAATGGCTGACATGGAACATGCTCACTTCCCGTAATTCTAACTGGCACATCTCTGTATTTGCCAGCATAATCTCTATTAATAGAGTTAAGAATAAGGAAATGCAAATCCTTGACCACTTTCTCAGAGAAGATCACACTATCAGTGGCTATTTCATGCAAATATGAAATAGCCTCATTATGATTTACGGCTTCCAGATGCTCACGAACACTTTTACCACTTATTGTTAACCCTTCATTAACCACCAAGTGTGTCTCCTGAAAAGTAAGTGTATTTCCTTCTATCTGATTACTATCATAAGTATACTGCGTACTAAAGTATTCAGTCATTTTTCTTAATTGCAAATCATTCAAAGGCTTTTTGGATGACCAATCTTTAAAAAGATTATCTATTTCATTCAGTATATTCTGCACGTGAATTGATAAAACTTCCTTTTTAGTGCTTTTAACTTGAGAAGTGTATCTCATTTGATCTTCGGCAACTTTCAAGGCTTCAAAACCATATTCTTCATAAGCCAATTCACTTAATACTTTGTCAGACAGCCAAATTGTAATTGCCTGCTTTTTATCTAGCTGAAGCGCTTCTATCAATAGGGTAACTTGCTCTTTTGTTGCAACACGCCTACCCTTCTCAATCTTACTAAGGATAGCAGTATCTATAAAAGTCAACTTCATTAAATCGCTAAGTGTTAATGAGTTTTCAACTCTTCTATTTTTGATGATGTTTCCAAATGCTTTCATAAATTGACAAATATTTCGTTGACAAATTTAGTCAATATTCTTTCACAAACAAAAGGAGAACCAAATAATTCTCCTTTTCATTACAATTATATACCTAAAGTATTTTTTGCTGCCTTTAATATTGCTTTCGCTCCATCCAGTGTTTTGGACTCGGCATAAGCTCTTAATACAGGTTCTGTACCTGAAGGACGAATCATCAACCATTCATCATCATTAAAAATAAATTTAAATCCATCGATAGTTTGAACTTCCTCTATAACATATGGTCCGAAATTTTTAAAATGTCCACTTTTCAGTTTGGCAATAACATCTTGTTTTACTTCTTCTTTCAAGTGTAAATCATCTCTCCAATATTTGAATTCTCCAACTAAAGCATAAATTTCTTCAACCAGTTCTTCCAATGTTTTGCCAGACTTAGCCATATATTCAAATATTACTAACCCCATCCATATACCATCCCTTTCAGGAATGTGCCCGGTGATTGCAATTCCCCCACTCTCTTCTCCTCCTACTAAAACATCTTCAGTAATCATTTGTCCTGCTATATACTTGAATCCAATTTTAACCATGTCAAAATCAAGATTCCACATCTTTGCCAATCGTCCTACTCTCGGAGTAGTGCTTGCAGCCACAACAACCTTCCCTGTCAATCCTTTTACCTTATGCAAATAATGCGTTAATAACAATAAAATATGATGTGAATCCACAAACTCACCTTTGGAATTGTATAATCCAATTCTATCAGCATCACCATCCGTGGCTAGACCTGCAGCAATATTTCCTTTTGACTTTATTAATTCTGAAAACTCAACTAAATTCTTGGCAATTGGCTCTGGGGCCTGACCATAAAAAGTTGGATTGTGTTCACAATGCAAGAATGTACAATCAGGCAAGATTCTTTTCATTACATCTTGACCTGCGCCATACATCGCATCATAAGCAAAGTTTAATCCGGAATTCTTGATAGCCTCTAAATCGAAATTAGCCTCCACATGCTTCACATACATTGTCTCTAAATCAATATACTCCAACAATCCGGCCGCCTCCAAATCCGCCATGGATGAAGATAAGTCAACGTTTGAAGTGTCAGGTATTTTATCTTCGATAACTTGAACATCCTCCGGACTTAACGGACCTCCAAAATATCCTTTTAACTTATACCCATTATAAGCAGGAGGATTATGACTTGCTGTTAATACAACCCCTAAACTAGCTCCTTCCCTAACCGCTCCAAGAGACACCATAGGGGTACTTACAAACCCTTTAGCTAATAACACTTTAATTCCTTGTGAAGCAAATACTTTGGTTGCTGTTTCAGCAAACAACTCTCCAGCAAATCTACAATCATGTCCTATTACAATTTTTGGATTATCATAATTCTTCTTAACCCACTCTCCGGTAGCGATTGATACTCTTGCTACATTCTCTACTGTAAACTCATTCGCAATGATTGCTCTCCAACCATCTGTTCCAAACTTTATCTTTGTCATCTTCTTCTCTTCAATTATTAATATCACGAAAATACAAAATTGATTTTGCATAGTATTAAATTGACATCAATTAATTGACAAGTTGCTATTATACATAGGTCAATGACTCTTATACTTGTTTTTTGTCCAGATATCTGTTTGCTTTCTTTGATTCACACGAAAGTCTTCAATTGGATTATCTGTTTCTTCATAAAAACCTAATCCAAGCCATAAAATAAATTTATTCCATAGTTTCATAGTAATACATTTTAAATTCCAAATAGATCTTTCGCTCTTGAATAGATCAATTCTTCTAGTTGATAAAAGTGTGGTTTGAGTTTGTTTGTTATTGAATGGAAAACATTTCTTATTGTTCGAATAATAGCCAGTAGTAACTTGACTATAACTTTAAGAATCACTTTGAGAAAAGAAATCAAAAAAGCACATACCTTTTCCAATACTTCATTTTCTGAAGTTTCATTAGTTGAGTTATGTAATTGATTTTTCACTTAATTAATTATGTATTTCAAATTTCAATAACACAAATTAAGATATATAATCTATAATAAAAACAATAGTTAAGCAAGAACATACTACTCTACTTAATTCTTAAGCATCACTTAATTTAATTAAGTAACCTTACTCAATAAATTGAGTATAAACTAAAATATTTACTTAACTTTGTAACTTAACTTTTGTAAAGCAATGCTAACCTACTCTTTCATACAACATCCAATAGAGAGGATTCTAAGCAACTTAGATAAGACCTTTCCGGGTATCTCTGAGGCAATGATTATATACTCAAGTTTCAACAAAGATTTAATTTGGAAAACATTAAGTAATGATGAAATTGAATCTTCATCTTTAAAAAATGTAAGTCATCTTATTCAAAAATTCAGAAAAGAAAAGAGTCCTTATACTTGGAGTGAAGAAACTTCTATTTCGTTTTTGAATGACAAAAAAAGAAAATCAAAAAAAATTAAACAACTATCTTTTGCCGATGAAGACGAGAATAATCTTCTTTGTTTAAAGTTCGTCTCCCCTATGGACAATCTGTATGATGTAATAATCCTCAAAATAGAAAACACCAGTGTATTTGGAATGTCTAAACAAGGATCTACTTTGAATGTTCAGGAAAAGAACATAATAGGCAAACTACTCTATCAAACTTTAAAAAACAGAATTGAAGAAGAGTACAATAATAACGATACTCATAGAATGGTTCTCGGTAATATCAAACTGCAACAAGTAAACATTGAGAAATTGGAAGAAGAGAACACTCTACTAAGAACCAATTACAAGAAAAGTGTATTGTATTTCATCAACAATGTTCTTCAGCGCATGTCTGATAAATTTAAGATGACTGTCGCTCTCTCTGAAAAGGCACAGGATTTAATTTTAGACAAAGACCTCGACATTACTACTTTGGAGAAAGTTCTTATTCAAGCTGCTCATATGGCAGCAAACCTTACATTGCAATATTCCAGTACTATTGTAATTCATCCAGAAAACATAATCGTTAACCAGGTACTGGAAGATCAACCAGTAATGAGTAGTAATGACAAGCACGCATCTATCATTGACATATTAGACAAATACGAGGAAGCATCTGAAAAAGCAATTGCCAATAATTGGAAAATCAATGGAAATACAGTCGCTCAACTTTGCGATCCTCCAATTACTCCTTCTGCAATAACGTTTAACCTGAAAAAGTATAAAAAGCAAGTTAACATTCTCCTTAATAGATATGATGAAAAATGGTCATTACTGCGAACACACTTCAAACCATTGAAAAATATTATTGAAGTGGAGCAAAGCGAATTGAGTAAATTCAAATCTGCATAAACCTACGCTCCTTTTATCAATCATTGATCCACTTTCACCATTTGTTTATAACCATTCGTTAATTGGCACAATCTTTTCATTATTTAATGCGTCATTATATTAGATATGTCAAGAATTGAAAAAATAGCATTTATACAGAGCTTCTGGTCACTATTCAACGTTAGAGGAAGATTAGAGTATTGCACAGACATTCAATTAGACAGCATTGTGTCCAACATTGTTAAGAAAATTAAAAAGCATAAAAAAGTTAACGCCTTAATGCATGTAAACAGGATGCCGCTCTTTCTGAACTAGTGATATTCAATTTCAAAATTGATCAAGGCACGTACCCTACTTTACGAGACTCCCCAGAAGCAGAAAAAATACCGACAGCCCCTTCACTAAGATTTGTTGGCACATCCGCTGGTGGCGTATCAAAAATACCTCCTCTAAACTCAGTCTGAAGAAGTATAGCAAAATACGCTTCATAAGTCTCTTTAGAAATAGCATGTTGAGCCACCATTACAGTATCTCCTGAATTCAAATTCTCCAACCAAGTTATTTCTATTAAATTAAAGTAGGTTCCATCTGGAAAAAACTCATCATCTGTTGACAACTGCTCAGTGATGGTATCATTCTCCAAAACACCATTCACATAAATTTGCCAAGCATAATAATCACCAAAACCTGGTTTCTCTTGTGTACTAATTCGCACACTATGATAGGCTTCATCACCCCCTGAAGCAGGAACAAATTCAACTAGTACAGAATCTAACTCAGGGACCGAATCACAAAAACTTTGAGCATGGTAACTAACTCCGTCATGTACGATATTCAAAGTGTAATTCGTATTTGGGATCGCTTTAGCCAGAGGATCAGTTTTGTAAACACCTGGCTCCATTTCAATAAAGTCAACAACATTCACTCCATCAGTTATTGAGACACTGGCTCCAGTAGCTTTAGTTGGTACATCTGCACTAAAATAGTTTGCTGAAATACTTAGTTTGACCTCATGCTCTTTTTCCAAAGTAGAAAATTCTGCATCAACAACTAATTTCTTACTATCGTCATCATTTAGATCAATATCAATTATTTTGGTACAGCCTAACAAAGCAATTGCTATAGCGGGAATAATATATATTAAGTTTTTCATAATCTTAAAATTTGAAATTATAAGTAACTGAAGGAATGACTTTAAACAAGTATAACATCTCTGCTTGCGTTTCATTTGGATTGTTCTCATTTTCCACAAAGTTTACACTATAAGCATTAGCTCTGTTGTACACATTATACACAGAAAAAACCCATTCCCCCATAAACCTTCTCTCTCCATAATGTTTCCCTTTCAAATTAACACCTACATCTAATCTGTGATAATCTGGTAGTCTCTCCGCATTTTTTCGAGAATAGATAGGCACCACTTTACCTTGATAAACATACTTACCTGTCGGCATAGTCACTGCCCTACCTGTATTATATACAAAGTTTAAAGAAACCGATAATCTCTTACTAAACTCATAAGAGCTGACGAATGAAATATTATGAGGCTGGTCATATTTTGCCGGATACTTGTTACCGTCATTGATTAAAGGAATTACCTTAAAAACCCTTGAGTATGTATAACTCAACCATCCAGACCATTTACCTTTTTGTTTCTTTAACATCACTTCTGCCCCATAAGAATGTGCATCTCCAAACCTCAATTCCCCTTCTAAATACTGATTCAACAATAACTGAGCATGATCTTTAAAATCAATAGTATTGTACATTTTCTTATAATATAATTCCACAGAAGTTTCTAGAGTATCCTTAAAGTAATTACTAAAATAACCTACCGCTACCTGATCAGCGTATTGAGGCTTAACATTAGGGCTACTTGAAAACCAAACATCTAAAGGTGAAGAAGCTGTAGAATTTGATGCCAATTGAATATATTGTCTTGTTCTATTGTAACTCGCTTTTACGGAACTAGTTTCGTTTAAGGTATATTTCAATCCCAATCTAG